>JAAZFA010000288.1 GCA_012511995.1 Thermoproteota archaeon
AACATACACACAACCAACCCCAACCTACAAAACACACACCCCACAACCAACCCTAAAAACAGCCTCACACAAAACCTTCCCACAACAAGTTTTAATGCCCAAACCCACAAATACACTATACCAACACTTAGACACTTAGGCACAAACACAATGTAGCACCCACATTGACTATAGCCATGGCTAAAAGACTCCAAACCCACTTTGTGTCACCGCCTATACGGTAGACTCAACTGGCGTCTAGGAAAAACAAAAAGAGTAAGTTACCAAAAAGAGTTTACTGGCGATTCATATGCAACCTAACGGCTACAGTATTCTCGCAAAGTTTTAATAAAACATTTGCAAGAATTTTTTTGTACTATAGTGATGAAGGTTGTGTCGATTGCCCTCGCTACAAGTTTGTGAGGCAAAAACAAGAAATAAGACCTACTTTACTTAGATGCGAGTAAGGCCACAGTTTTACTTCTTTTTCTAGTTATTACCTGTAGGGTTTAGTGATTAAACTATTTTTACTCCAGTTATTCCAGTGGCTAAACTATCAATGCCAATCAAAATAAATGCTAACGAGACAAAGACAGCATAAGTGATTATACCGACTACAGGGAAAAATATTGTTATTAACGAAAAGACAACTATTAAGACACCAGCAAGTATTAGAAAGACCCTTAAGCCGCCACTTAAATATCGACCTGCAGTTGTGCCGACCACTATTCTGCCTATACCATAAATCAATAAACCAAAACCAATTAAAATAATTAATACTTCAGTTGCAAATAATGGAACAAAAAGTATTATCACACCAAAAATTATTGCTAATATTCCAATTACTGCGTTGATTTTTCGTATTGCTTGCATTAGCCAATCTGACGAGGCAGCCGTTGCTAATCTGAGAATGCCCACAATTATTAAAGCTATACCGAAAAACACCACCAGTGTGACAAATATGGCTGTGGGAAAAACTAATGCTAAAACGCCAATTGATAATGCAACTAAGCCAAGGATTATCTCTAAGGCACGATAAGCGCTAGAAGTTTCATTTTGTGACAATATAAAACCTCAATTTTTTAGAATACAAAAAAATAGACTTTGATCAATTATTAAAGCATATGTTATTACAGTTAGACTATACTGCTTTAAGACAACTCGATTGTTCCTGCAACACGCAATTTGGGTCCTTCCAAATACATTAACACCGCTTGGTCGCCGGGGCTGTAAACTAGTGGCTTATCCAGTGTAAGCGTTAAGGTTATTTTTCGTAAGCCTTTGCTTTCTGATGCTGCTTCTACTTTGGCTGTGACAAATTGTGTCCAGTGACCAATATGCATTACCATACCCGCTTTTATCGGGGACTGCCAGTACTTGACAAGCGACGCATTGATTTGTAGTTTGTCTGAAGTCTTAATCGTGGGGTCATTGGTTAATATAACTCCGCGTTCAACTGCGTTTATTTCAACGTTTTTTAATGCGAATCCTACCCGGTCTCCAGTACTTGCCTCTTCGAAATCATCATCGTGTTTTTGGATTGAACGCACTTCAGTTACTTGTTGTCCAGGTAAGGCCTTGAGTTTAGCATGTTTTTTGACGGTGCCATTTACAACGACGCCAAGAATTACTACACCTATACCTTTCACGTTGAATGCGTGGTCAACTGGTACTGTGCCAAACGTTTGGCCTTCTACGGATTTGACTTGGGATGCTTCAGCAAGAAGTTTCTCGCGTAATACATTTGTATCGTCGTTTAAGAATTCAAAGCCTTCAATGGGGGTGCCTTTGATAAGAGGTTCGATTTTTTCTTTAGGTATGTAGTTGCGAAGTACGAAGTAACCGCTTTTTATACCGCTGCATTGGAGCATAACGAGTTGCTCGCCAAAAGTTGCGTTTAATTCGTTAACTACTACAATAGCTTTAGTTGAAAGTGCGCATGCATAGAATAAGGGTGCAAGCCGTTCAGGGTAACGTGTGGGTTCTATTAGTGTAACTGTATCTTCGCCTTTTTTGATGTCATATAATGTGATGTCAGTGGAGGTTCCTTTTTTGCCGATTCCACCACTAAAGTCAATAGCGCCCAATACGGCGACGGTGAGGTTTCCCATCTTATCATAACCTATTTTATCCGCACTTGGGGAATACCCATAAAGATAAGGATTATGAATTCACTTCTGTTTTTGAAGGATAGCATACATGCTGAGTAACGATTGAAACTTGTGTGTTGCGTTGACGAAAGGTTCTTAAGGAATATAGTATTCTTCTAAACGGCAAGAAATCGGCATAAGTAACTGCCAATTCAGGTAACAACCTGTTCTCGCGGTGCGGAAGCAGGTTAGACCGACATAAAAGTTAAAATACCTCGATGAAGAGGTTGGAAGAGGTGAAAAGGTATGGAAAACATTTACGCAGCAATGCTCCTTCACAAGGCAGGTAAATCAATCGACGAAGCATCTGTAACAAAAGTTCTCGAAGCAGCAGGTATCACTGTTGATGAAGTCCAAATTAAAGCACTAGTCGCTTCTCTCAGCGAGGTAAACATCGATGAAGCAATCAAAGCAGCACCCACTATGATGGCAGCAGCTCCAGTTGCAGCCCCAACAGATGGAGAAGCAAAGCCAGCAGCAGCTCCAGCAGAAGACAAAAAGAAGAAAGCTGAAGAAGAAAAAGCCAAAGAAGAAGCAGCACTAGAAGGATTAGGCGCCCTATTCGGGTAATAGCCTCACTTTACTTTCTCATAATTATTCCCAAAACTTATTTTATTCATTTTAATACTATCTCATTTTAATACTATCTATTTTGTAAATGGGTTTCCTGATACGTTAACAAGAAAATTATTGTAGTTTTGTCGTTTGTTCAGTTGGTTGAATTTCTGCTGTGTTTGTTTGTGGAGTCGTGCGGGTGTGCTTTCTGTCGAGTAATAGTTTGATTGCTACAACTGGAATCCAACCGCTTATTATCATCAAGGTTCCTGGGAATCCACCTATTGAACGGCCGACGATGGGTTCAAGTGCTGCTAAGATGTCTGGTAGAAAAGCTTCCCAGATGCCAAAGGCGATTGCCATTGCTGCTGCAGAGATTAGGGCTGTTTTTTGACTGAATTTTTTGTAGGTTTGCACTAGTAAAATGCCTGCGAAAAAGAAGTCACCTAAACCAAGTCCTCTATTAAGTAATGCTCCTTCTGGGGAGTAGATGAAGGGTACGTTTGGTAAATAAACTAGAACGGGTAAACCTAGACCGGTGAATTGTTGTGCTGCAGTTACCATAGTTCCTGTTCCGATTACAAGGATTATGTCTAGGATTGTAAGGAGTGCTGCAAATAGACCTACTGTTTTCCAGCTGAACATAGATGATAGGTATAATATGATGAGAATGGCAAAAGTGAAGCCGAAAACGTCCATTAAGTATGGTTGCCAGATTTCGATTGCTCCTATGTAAAGGAAGTTGAAGAAGATGAAAAGTAACAAGAAGAGAATGGCTGGCTGTATTGCGAGATACCATCTGCTCTTTTTGTATGTTGAGGGTTTTTTATGTTCAAAGGCTACTATTGCAAAGCATGCTGCGGCTAGGATGATGAATGCTGCTGACCGGAATGTTGTGTAGGGATCAGTGATTGGTTCAAGAATGCTTACTGCTCCAGCGACTAAACTTGCAATACCAAAGGCTGCTGAGAGTAACTGGGCACGTTTCTTAGTTACATTTGAGAATACATATGAGAAAGTGAACAGTAGCATTGTGTAGGATGAAAGGAAAAGGACAAGTAGGATGTTTTGTGTAATGCCTCCAGGGTTTATGATTGATGTGTAGGCGACTACTGTTATCATTATGGCGATGAATGCTATTAGTAAGAGGATATCGCGTGTTTTGAATTCTTTTTCTTCAACTGTTGCCATGAGTTTATGTTCAACACGCTTGCTTAGGAAGAGCGCGATGGCAATAGTTAAGAATAACGCTGTTGGCATGGCCACGTCTAGTACTGGCATGCTCTCAAAAATATATTAACGAAGCATTTATTCCTTTACTAATTTTGAGAAAAGCAGTTGCAGTTATATTAGTTGAAGTGAACGTTAAATATTGCTAATGTTGCTATGATTGCTTCTTCTGATCTAACGGTAGCTGTTCCCTGGTTAGGTATAGTATTCACAGTGAAATCCGCCAAGTTGTCTAGTTTTAGGCGTTGATCCTCTGCTATTTCGTGTAGACCACGGGTGGGTGCTCCAAATGCGATTAGCACGTTGTTGCTATTTGTCCATCGACTTTTGATTTTAGCTGTGACTTCTAAGAAGTGACCAGCTATGCGGGCTGTTGCAATTTTTAAGTCGAATTCGTTGGTGCTCATCATTTGTCCAATGGACCGTTTTTCTATGTTTACTGTGTAACCCCAGTAGAGAGGTACTTCATTTCGGTCTACCGGCTGAACTTCTACTTGATTGCCCATTCTTATAACTTGAATGGTTACGCGTTGCCCTATCAGGAATTGTTTTTGCCTTAGCAAGGCTGGTTGCTGAACACCTATGTCTATTTCTAAGCCGTCTTTGAGTTCATTAAGAATTATGCCTTCACGGTATTCACCTATTTTTAGGTGTTTTGTTTTACCGCTTAGAGGGTGGTTGGGTGTTCGTAGTGGTGGTAGTATGCCGGCGTATTGTAGGTCGGGGTCAATTTTATAGAGTGTTTTCCGGAGGTATTGGGGTGTTTCTAGATAGTTTAGTAGCAGTGCTATGAGTTGCAGGTCTTTGTGTTGGTCTTGCTTTGGATTATCGGGGTATAGTATAATTTGGTTTATGCGAAAAATTGCTGCAGCGCGTGCTATTAATCCGATTTTAGCTGTTTTTTCTCTCAAGTGAGGTGTATCGGAGATTATTGAGGCAGGTATAGCTATCGAGATTTTTGGTTTGATCATTGGTTTTGGTTCCTGTGCTCACTTGTCTGCGCTGTGCTTAAAAGGCAGGATTGAGATATAAAATTGCGGGTCAGAAAGGAGGACCCTAACGTGACAATATCTGTTTTAAATGATGTGGAAAAAATACGCTCGGTTGATAAGGACGGTATGATTAATTTTTGTGTCGATGCACCGAAGCATTATCGGGCTGCTGCTGATTTAGCTAAGAATATCATTGTTGATTTTCCTCGACAGCCAGACAATATTATTGTTGTGGGTATGGGGGGTTCAGCTATAGGTGGGGATATAGTAAAAGACTATGTTCGCGATAAATTGATGGTTCCGATTGAAGTAAATCGTGATTATCAGTTGCCTAAATATGCGGACGAGCGAACGCTTGTGCTTTTGATGAGTTACTCAGGTGATACTGAGGAGTCGCTTGGATCGTTTCTTGATGCGTTAAGGAGGCGATGTATGGTTTATTGTGTGACAAGTGGGGGTGCTTTGGAGAAGCATGCTAAAAAACTTGGTGCACCTTATCTTTTGGTCCCTAGCGGTATGCCTCCACGTGCTGCATTGCCCTATATGCTTGTTCCCTTGCTTGTTTTTATGGAGAAAGCTGGTTTCGCTAAAGGTGTTACTGATGATTTGGTTGAGGCATTGGAGTTGCTAGAAAAAGTTTGCACTGAGTATGGACCAGATAGACCAGTTATTGATAATTTTGCCAAGTATATTGCAGGAAGTATCGGTGATTCTACTCCTGTGGTATATGGTTTTGGCGTTTTTCGGGCTGTTGCACAGCGTTTTAAGCAGCAGTTCAACGAGAACAGTGAGTATCCTGCGAAGTGGGAGTATTTCCCCGAGTTGAACCATAATGAAATTGTGGGTTGGCAGACTCGAGGTGAATTGACCCGGTACTTCTCAGTCATTCTTATCCGAGACTTAGATGCTGAACTGTTGGAGATTCAGTCGCGGATTGATACGACTAAAGCTCTCATGGAGAAAGCTGGTTTGATAGTGTTTGAGCTTCATGTACAGGGAAAAAATGTGTTGGCTAAGATTCTTTCAACTATTACTATTGGTGATTTTATCAGTGTTTATTTCGCGGTTGCGCATGGTGTTGATCCAACGCCTGTAAAAAGCATTGACTTTTTGAAGAATACTTTAAAACAGAATGGAGTAAAAGAAGAGATATTAGATGGACTAGATGAGTTAGGCTAAGAATTTTTTAAATTCTGCTTCTGTTGTTTCGAGCGACAATATCTTGGGTGGATGCTTAAATCCGTAAGCGCATATTGGCTCGATTATACCGCTTTGTTTCTTTGTTATTGCTAGTTTTACTGCTCGGACAACATCGAAGAGGATTGAGCCTGCGTTTGGTGCGTCGGCGGTTTGGAATTTAAGGTCTATTATGAGTGGTGTATTGCAGAAGTATCTTCCGCTTATCCAGAAGTAGCTATCACGTTTGTTTTGTAGAAAGTCAACATAATCAGTTGAGCCTGCGACGACTTGGGTTTTGTAGGGTAATGCTGAAGCAACTGATTGGGTTTTGATAGTGCGTTTGGCATCGCGTGTGCGGTTTAGTGTGTCTATGGATTCTGTTCCTCCACCAACGTCAAGTTGGTAGGTTTCATCTATGTAAACGCCGCTTTCGCTGAGCAGTTTTAGGAGTGTTTTGTGTAGCGCTGTTGAGCCGATTTGGTCGACTAAGTCGTCGCCTACGAGTGGTATGTTTGCGTCTTTGAATTGTTTTGCAATTGCTGGATTGCTTGCTATGAAGTTTGGTGTTGTGTTGATAAATGCGCAGCTTGCTGCGATGGCTTGTTGTGCGTAGTATTCTGCTGCTTTTGTTGCGCCGCTTGGCAAGAGGTTGATGACGATTTCTGTGTTTGATGTTTTTAGCATTTCTACGACGTTTTCCTCTTGGGAGTCGCTTATTTGAATGAGTTCTTTTGATGACTCACCCACGCCGTCTAGTAGAGGACCTTTAGAGACTTTGATTCCTGTTTTTGTAATTTCACACACTTTAGGTGCGTTATTGGGTTTTGCAAAAATAGCTTCTGAGAGGTCTAATCCGACTTTGCGTTTATCGATGTCGAATGCTGCAACTATTTCAATGTCTTTTGGGGTGAGCCCCGCGAGTGTGGGGTTTTGTAATCCAACCTTGCTTTCCGAGTTTGAATAGTATTGGATCCCTTGGGTGAATGATGAGGCGCAGTTTCCAACGCCGATTAGGGCTACTTTGACTTTAGACATTATGAGAGCACCTTGCTTGGCATGTATTGGTGGTGTTGCCTTATAAAAAGCTAGGCAGAGGCGCTCAATCGCTGTTAAGTTCAAGTATAGTTGGTAGTCTTTTTAGTTCTTAGTCGTTAATTAAATCAGTCAAGGTTAGCATAATATTTGTTTTTTATTCCAACCTATCGACTTTGCTTTTTCAACTGACGTTCTGTACGCTTCAATCTCTAAGGGGCTCTCAACGTAGGGTAATAGGGAGCTGGTTTTTTTCGTTTAAGACTTGCCAAACATGGACTAGTTCATGGATTATGTCAAGATACAAGTCTGTTAAATTACCAGTGGCTACGTAGGAGGGATTTAGTTATTAAATAACCTAAGTCGTCGACACGCGTGTATTCGGGTGTTTTTGTCAAATTTTTACTTCGATTTTATCTAGTACAACTGATGTTTTTTGCCGAACAATTGCTGTACAGTTTGAATGTATCAGAAGTTTTTGAAGTATTGTTTGAAATAACCATTTCCAGCAACTTTTCGGATTATTTTTACGTTCAATAAATCAGTCTTTTTTTCAAGTGATGATAATTCTCAAATGAAAAGAGAGAAAACAATATAT
>JAAZFA010000289.1 GCA_012511995.1 Thermoproteota archaeon
ATTTTTAATTCCCTGAATGACGTCTTTTCTCATACGTAAGGTTTCAGGTGAAATTAGGAAAAGCTCGATATTATACTTAGCAAGTCCATATGCTAACGAATGCACAGTTCGACCATAGCGTAAGTCCCCAATAAGTGCAATTTTTAACCCGTTAAGACTACCTTTTTCCTTACGTATTGTGTAGAGGTCAATTAGAGCTTGTGTTGGGTGTTCTTCTGCTCCTGTTCCAGCGTTTATTATTGGGACTTTAGAGAATTCAGCTGCTAGCTTGCCTGAACCTTCCAACGCATGGCGCAAAACAATTACGTCTGCATAATTTTCGACTGTGCGTATAGTGTCGGCAAGGTTCTCACCTTTGCGTGTAGAGCTTTTATCAGGTTCAGCAAACCCGATGTAGTTACCACCAAGTTTTAACATCGCAGCTTCAAAACTCAGTCGTGTGCGTGTGCTGGGTTCAAAGAATAGTGTGGCTAGAATTTTACCTTTTAGCAAGTTTGAGCCGCCATTTGCTAGTGGCTCCATTGTCTTGGTTATGTCGAGGATATGGTTTATTTCTTGTTGACTGAAATCTTCGATTGACGTTATGTCTCGGCCTTTGAACTCCAAGTACTATGGCACCCAAGAAGAGATTACTGAATCGGTTAATTAACACTTTGTATCCACGGGGATAGTGTAAGCAGTTTAGATAATTTTAACCTGTAAAATGGGGTTATTTCAACTTATAGTTGTTAAATGAAAAAGGGGACGTTTATGTTAGGTTGACAGTTTTTATCATTGATAAATCCGATAGACTGTTTAATTTCACCTGTGAATCCGATATCGTATATAATACGTTGTCAATGTAGAGGGAGCGAGTTATCCATTGGTTTTGTGTGGTATAGTAGTCGTTGCTGTTTTTGAGATACCCATTATTGTCCAGTAAAATTGGGTTAAGGTGGGTCACTGTCCCTTTCAATGTAAAGCCATCGTCTGCGTTAAGACTATAGATGTATGCGCCCTGCCAGACTGTTGTACCGTAAGCTGAAACCTCCATCTGTTCACGCAACTGGTCACTTACTATTGCAACGCTGATTGGAATTACTAGCAGACTCTTTGATTTATCAAACAGGAATGCTTTTGGATTAGACAATACAGGTGAGTCAGAACCGCGGTCCCCGATTATTACATTGGATATTTGTATTGGATTTTTAACGTTACTTACATCAAAGAGTGCAAGTTTCACACCTTGATAATAGGACATGCTGCCTCCGTCGACTTCAACAGCTTCTTTGCCGATACCTATTAAGTGGGTATCGCTATAGGGATGAAGATAATCTGAGTAGCCGGGTATCTTGAGTTCTCCAAGTACAATGGGGTTTGCTTGGTCGCTGAGGTCAATTACAAATAACGGGTCAGTTACTCGGAAAGTTACTAAATAGCATTTATTTCCCATGAATCGAACAGAATGTAGGTTTTCGTTTGGCGCTAGTCCTTCAAGTTTGCCCGTTATTTTCAGGTCTAAGTTAAGGACATAGATGTTGCTAATTTGTGATTCTGTGGCATAGTAGTTTGTAGCTATTCTGAAGTAACCGTTGAATTCGTCCATTGCGTACTGATTTAGCACCACCCCTGGAACGCTTCCTTGTGCTTCAAGGTTTAGTTGTAGACCGTTGATAGCGACACGGTAGATAGCTGTGTATGGACCAGTTGATTGGTCCCAGCCTGAATATGTTATATACATGTTACCGTTAGAAACGTACATTGAACTAGCGCTTCCCATTAAAACAGTCATGTTAGTTGGTGCCTCAGAGGTATCAAGGATGTTTAGCCCGTAAAAGCTTGTGAAGGTAAAACTGCTATCATTTATGTCAGCATAATAGATTGATGTCGGTGATATCTGAGACTCATGGTTACCTTCATAGGTCACTGGGTAAGATACTTTGTTATTATAAATCCATGCAGTTTGGCTAACAACAATGTAGAGGTTGTCTTCTATCAATCGAGAGTTAAAGTAGCTACCGCTTGCAGTGAAATTTCGTTCCAACATCGGATTTGTTTTGTCTGAGACGTCATAAACATTAATGAATGTATAGACGTCGCTTTGACGGCTAGGCATAATCATAGGAGCTAAGCTATCAGTTTCCCAACTTGGACTATTGTAATATGTTTGATATTCACTGGCAATAATGACCAGTTTAGATGCGTCTGAACTTAAGAATAATCCAGCAGGTTGAGTATTATTATCTAAAATAATTTTGGATACTATTTGAGCATGTTGAGGATTTGCATCTATGATGTTAACTGTATTAGTATTACCCATGTAATAACGGATATTATGGTATCCGTTGCTTTGTGAATTTGAAATTGTATAAATAAAGTTACCATCTGTTTTGACTGAATCAGCCTCATCAACGCCTGCAACCTGTATGTTAGTTGTCGAATAACCATCTGACGAGGAGAGTGGGTATTCTGTGTTTGGGCGAGACCAATATTCAGCTGGTGGCTTATATCCTACCTTACCAGTTGAGGTTTGAGAAGGAATTATTTCAGATCCAAAGAAATTACTGTCCAATGGACCACCATAATAACGCGATGAATAAGCTGATGAGTCAGTGCTTAGATATTCTTTGATTTCATCATTTGAAGAAAAAGTTCTCATACCTGCCACATCGGGTGAACCTGATGGAAAAATGATAGGAGCCGACCCTAAAATGTAAACCGTGCTTACTAGTACAATAGCCATCAATACTGCAGCTGTGC
>JAAZFA010000290.1 GCA_012511995.1 Thermoproteota archaeon
CGTCGCTACGGTTCGGGTTAAGAAGTAACTGTTCACTTAACATAACAAACAAAGGTACACCAATCATGCCTAAAGCCGCAAAGAAGTTGGTTACGAACCAGTTTACTATATCTAAACTTGTGATTTGAGTGTTTAAGAAGCGACAAGGAAACCCTGAGCAATGTAGTAGGATAACCATAAATATGGCTACAAAATGTATCAGATATGCCGAATAATTTATAGCACCTGCTGGTTTAATGCCTAAACTCGGCTACCCCTTCTTTAGTTTTCTTTAACTTGTAACCCTAATAATATAATTTAACAGTGAAACGTTTCTCCTCTAACTCTTGCTGAGACTTAAGCTACCGTTTTTTTGGGTTATTCTTTAGAATAGTATATTCTTAGCAGTTGCAAATCAGCGGATTTGGTAATTCAATCATTGCCATACAATTTATGCAAAACTTTATAACAGCGCCAAGCGATTTGAGTTCCTAAAAAGGTAGTAGCAAATGAAATTCGGCACATACATGTTTGAAGCAAAGAAAGTTCCAGGCTTCGACTTTGATCTTTTCCGTACTAAACCTGAAGTCGGAAGACGAATGCCCCCCAAAGCTGACATGCTAAGCAACGTAGCAATTTTCGGAGACAACGTAGCTGCGCGACTACACCCAGACTGGATATCCCAATCGGATCTAGGTCCAGCATGGAGAACTAACGACAACTTTAACGTACGTTGGGAAGTCCTTTGTCAAACACAACCAGAGCACAGAGCAGAACAATTAGACTACATGGAAGACACAGCTCGCAAAAGCCAAGGTGTTTGGCTAAATAGTATCCACTTCGCAGAACATGGTCACTGCATCTGTCCACGCTGTAAAGAATTACATGCAAAAAGCGGCTTATCATGGTATGAATGGAGACGCAAAGAAGTCACAGACTACATGGCACTAACGAGCGAACGTGTGCGCGATCGTGCAAAGAAACAATTTGTAATTGGTGTCCTACCAGACCCAGTGACAAACTATGAGCGTTTCGGCGTTAACTTTGACGATTTGAGCCCACTAACAGACGAATTCCTAGTTGTTATGTTCAGCAAGAACTACGCCACACCTTGGTACTGGGAAATGCTTACACGTAACTTTAAGAAACTCTTTAAAGACAAAAAACTAAACATTGCACTCTATGTTATTGGTCCTGGTGACGACCCAAGGGAAACACCCACACCAAGCGAACTTTTGACAGTATCAGTTCGTATGGCACGCGCAGGCGTAGATGGTATACTATACCTTACAGACAAAGCTGCACAAATGCAAGAATTCCAGAAAGCAATGATTGCTCAGAAAGACACTCGGGAACGCCTAAAGAGTTACGGCGGTAAAGCTGGCCAAGAAGTTCTTGACCTAGTTACAAGCTGGGAAAAGCTCTTCTAAGTAAGCACGGAACAAACAAAGATTTAGGCAATCAACCAATTTTTTGGTTGAATAGCCAAGCCCTTTTTATCATTTATTCTGTGTTATAGAATGTAGCCTAAGTTTCGGTTTTGGGTATCGTTGATTTCTTTTAGTGATTCATATTGAGCTTCTATGAGTATTTTGAGTGCATCGATGTTCTTTTTGATGTCTTCTAATTCCACTCCGCTTTGAAGGACGCCTGATTCTACAAGTTGATCTTTTATGTTGTCTATGGATACTTGAAGAACTTTGGCTTTGAATGCAAAGATCTGAAGAGAATACAAAAGGCTCAACTGAGAATTTAACCTCTCTAAACGGTTTAGTTCAACTGTTTTTTTCATGAATGCCTTTAATTTCTGTTGCTCTGATGTTTCAGGTGACTGTTGGAGTTGCTCATAGAGAGCTGACTGTTTTTTTACAGTTTCTTTTGTTTCCTCTACGTTCTTCTGGAATCGTTTAAC
>JAAZFA010000291.1 GCA_012511995.1 Thermoproteota archaeon
GGGGTGCCGAGGCTCTCGACGAGTAGGCAAAGGTACCCTTCTTCGTTTTCTAATGCAGCTAAAAGACATCCTTTTAGAGAATCACTTTTTTCATCCATATAACGACACATATAATCCTGAAGAGTTTGACTTGCCATAAAAATCACTAGATGTTCTAAAAGGATTACTCTTAGTATTAAATTTAAATTTTTTTGTACTAGTTAGGTTGTGTATAGCGTTATTTCTCCGATGTATATTTCTACTTGAGGAGCATTCAACTAAACATCGAAGTGTTTATGAATTGAAAATTGTTGAGAAAAATCTGCAGCAGGACTACATTAAAGTTATTCCTGATACACCAGACGACCTTTGGCATCTCTACAATATTGTATACAAAGGTGATGAAGTTTATGCTTATAGTAGTCGTGCCATTAAAAGTGATACTGCTACTTCGCGTCCAAAAAGCGGTGAGCGGGTTTCAGCTTTTATGGGTGTTAAGGTTGAATCGGTTAGTTGGGATAAATTTCTTGGTAAACTTCGGGTGCATGGGTTGATAATCCATGCGCCAGATATTATTCCAACGGGTGCTCATCATACTTTAGCAATCGCGTTAAACCAGCAGATGACGATTGTGAAAAAGGAGTGGCCAAAACACCTTTTAGATCGTTTAATTAGAGCTAGTGAAATTGAGAAACCACTTTTGATAATATCTATTGATGATGAAGGGTTTGCGATTGCTGAGACAAAACAATATGGCTATGAAACCCGTGTGGAACAACGTATTAGATTACCAGGTAAAAAAGAGGCAGATAAGCGTGTTGAAGCTACTAAAGGGTACTTCAAACTTGCCTTGGATAGTTTGTATAAGCTTTGGTCTGTGAACCATAATCCTATTGTTATTATCGGTGCTGGTTATGTTAAAAATGATTTTGTTAACTATCTTCAGGATGAATCAAAGGATCTTTCTAAAGCTGTGATGGATATTAAGAGTGTTAATAATGGTGGTACTGCTGGGATTGATGAAGCGCTTCGGTCGGGGGTTCTTCTTAAAGCAGTGCATCAGATTCGAATTGTTGATGAGACGGAAACTATGGAGGAAGTTATGAAGCGGCTTGGAAAAGGTGAAGGTTTTGTTACCTATGGGTTAGTGCCGGTTATGAATGCGGCTAACATGGGCGCAATCGAGAAATTAGTTGTTGCTGATACTACCCTTCGGGATGCTGAGGAAGATGTGCGCCTTAAGTTAGAGCAGCTTATGTTAGACGTTGAGCGTCGGCAAGCTGCTATTACGATAATTAGTACTGAGCATGAAGCTGGTTTTAAGTTATTGTCTTTGGGTGGCATCGCTGCTCTTTTGCGTTTTCCAATTTACAGTAATCATAACGCTTAATTTTTTTAGAAAATTTCTTATAACTCCAGTACACGGCTAATTGTGTGTTTGATTAGTATGCTTAGACCTGAATGGAAATTTGTTGAAACCATTGAGAAGCGACTGCGGGTTACTCGTATAGAGGTTAAAGAACGTCATTTGGATGCTGTTGAGTTAGATGCGAATGTGCCTATGTGTTTAAGTGTGAGTGACAAAGTTAATTTAAGTAAGGTTAAACGTGCTAAAATTTATGTTGCTACCGTTAAA
>JAAZFA010000292.1 GCA_012511995.1 Thermoproteota archaeon
AAACAAGAAAAATTATTTTCTAATAATCTCCGTAATGCGTAATGGTATTAAATAAAACTAAACAGAGAAAAGAAAATGAGTTCATGAGCTTGTTATGGCTGCCAATGTTTAAGCGCAAGCGAAAGTTCTTTGTGGCTTTTAGCGTACTCCTTTAACGTTTTGTTCTTAAGCACGGCATTGACTGCTTGCCGCATTGCCTTGGCGCCATTCACTGTACCTTCTGGATGTCCATGAATACCACCGCCTGCCTGCAACACAACGTCGTTACCAAAGGTTTCCAGTAAAGCAGGAACTAGAGTCGGGTATAAACCGCCTGAAGCAACAGGTAAAACAGGTTTCAGATTATCCAGTTCGCCCTTGCAAACAGCGATATTTTCTAGCACTTCCGCTTTGGTTTCTGACATTTTTCCGACTACTGTGCCGACGTGAAGTTGGTCGACACCGATTATTCTTGCTATCGATGCGATGGGTTTCATTGAGATGCCATGGTACTGGTTTTTTGTAAACGCGGCATGACCTGCACGATGTGCATGGATTACAAGTTTGAAGTTCTGATTACGGAGGGTTTGTAAAGCAGACCAACCACATGTTAAGATATCAACCATAACGTACTCCCCGCCTTGATCAACGACAGCTTGTGCTCGTTTAAGCATCTGATCGGTTTCTGAGGTGATGTTAATCATGTACACTTTACATTCACCTGTTTCGGATTGAGCTTTGTCGCGTGCCTCAAGTGTTTGTATAAGGCGATTTTGGAAAGGATTAAAAGTTTGACTGCTAAGATTTTCGTCGTCTTTAACTATGTCGCAACCGCCTAACCATGCTTCGTAGGATACCCTGGCATGATCTTTGGTGTTTAGCCCAAGTTTGGGTTTGACGATTGTGCCGACGAGTGGGCGTTTTGGAATTTTAAGAACTTCGCGTATACCTGTGATGCCATATTGTGGTCCTTTGAAACCCGCTAGCAGTTTTTTAGGTATTTTAAGCTCAAGTAGCCGCAAATTCTTGAGTGTTTTAAGTCCAAAAACGTTCCCTGCTATGCTGGAGAGGATGTTTGGTATGTTGCCTTCTTCAAACAATTCGATCGGATAAGCAATTTTGATAACATTGCCTTCTATTGCGTAGACATGTGCTGCTAATTGTTTTACATAGGGTTGCTCGGTGGTTAATTCTGTCCATGTGCCAACAGAACTTTCCGCTGCAACACCACCTGCAGCTTCGTTTAAGCTAATACCTTCCGGATCCACATAGAAGGTACATAGCAGGTCTGTTTCTTTTGGTTTGTAAGTCAAATCAATGAAATCAAGATACTTCAAGTAGAATTCCTCTTTTAATAATTACACTCTTTTTGCTTAAAATCTTTAACTACCCAACCGACCAATAATACGTGATGTCTATGGAGCTTCTTGTGGAATTACTAAACATTACAACAGGCGGAAACAGAATTGCAGTATTAAGCGAAGCGACCGCCAGCAAGCTTGGTGTGCACAGTTCTGATCGCATAAAAATCGTATACGGTAAAAAAGAAATGATTGCAATAGCTAACATCGGTGAGCATTACCCAGACGGTAGCATAGGCATTTTTGAAGAAACAGAGGCGGTACTACAAGGCATTAAAGACAATGAAACGGTACAAGTAACATTAGCTCCACTGCCCGAATCACTTTTTAATATACGCGCTAAAATTCGTGGCGAGCGGCTACGCGAACAAGATGTAAATGCTATCGTTAAAGATGTTGTCGAGCATCATTTAAGCACAGTTGAAATAGCTGGTTTTCTTACAGCACTTAATTTTCATGGACTAAGTACTGCTGAAACAGAAGCCCTATCTCGCGCTATGATACGAACAGGTAGCACGTTGGACTTTGAATCAAGTCCCATCCTGGATAAACATAGTGTGGGTGGAATCCCCGGCGACAAAACATCTATGATGGTTGTCCCCATAGTAGCCGCAGCTGGCTTTACCATTCCCAAAACCTCTTCACGAGCCATAACCTCACCTGCTGGAACGGCTGATCGTGTAGAAACACTCTGTCCAGTCAATCTCTCCATTGCCGAAATCAAAGACACTGTTAAAAAAACCGGTGGCTGCTTAGTTTGGGGCGGCGCATTAGAACTTGCCCCAGCAGATGACCTATTTATACAAATCGAATACCCCCTAGGGATAGATCCTATGCTTTTACCTTCTATTCTTAGTAAAAAGAAAGCGATAGGGGCAACACATGTTGCCATAGATATCCCAACAGGTATGGGTGCGAAAATTAAGACACGACAAGAAGCTTATTCTCTTGCCTCAGATTTTGTAGATTTAGGCAAACGTCTTGGGATGGACATTCAATGTGCCTTAACTTTTGGTGACCAGCCACTTGGTTGTAATATCGGACCTACACTTGAGGCAAAAGAAGCGTTGGTCACTTTGATGGGTGGAGGTGCACCGGATCTTAGGGAAAAAGCTGTTAGTCTATCAACTATGTTATTTGACATGGTCGGTGTGGAGAATCCCCGTGGAATGGCAGAAGAAATGATTGAATCAGGCAGAGCTGAAAAGAAACTCCGCGAAATCATTGCAGCCCAAGGTGGAAACCCTAACATAAAACCTGAGGATTTACCTATTGGACCAAAACACGCCGAGGTCCGTGCAGATAGAGCCGGCAAGGTACTTTGGTTGAGCACAGACGATATCGTTCGAATTGCACGTATGGCAGGAGCCCCTAAAGAAAAAGGTGCAGGGCTGATATTACGGGCTAAATTAGGCGAGGATGTGCGTAAAGATAGTGCTCTCTTAGAAATATATGCGGAACGAGGTAGTAAACTTGAAGCAGCTTTAGAACTAGCAAATCAATTATCACCGATTGTTCTTAGTAGAAAACCTGAACAGAAAATGGTGTTAGATTTAATTCCTGAGAAAGCTACACATGAAAAAACGTTTATGCTTGACAGATAGAATAACTTTTAATGCACGATGGCTCCGCCAATTAGACCGCCGATAGCAGAAACGATGCCTGTGAATAGTGCCAATAAAATCGCTAATACACCTACGCCTAAACCTGATAAGCCCCCAAATAATGCACCGCCAAAGCCTGTTGTTACTCCGCCGAGAACTGCAAACCCAATAATTGCTAATATTGCAATAATTATACCTCCGAATATACCTGCTAAGAATCCTGCAATCAATCCTCTACCCGCACCTCGTGCGACGACTCCTGCTATTATTCCGCCGATAAAACCTCCTAGCAAGTGACCTAAACCTGGGAAGAAAAAAGCTATTGCTGAGGTTACTAAAAAACCTACAAATGCACCCAACCAGATGTTGCCCAAAAATAACTCACCAACTACAATTTACTATTTGAAAAACACGTTATAGTCTATATACTGCTTTGTTGGTGCATGAGTACAATAACAAAGAATCTGCAGCTTTAATGTCTACGGAGGAGTCCGCCGAAGAAACCGCTGATGGCTGAAAGAACAGTTGCAAAGACGCTGATGAGTAGGCTAAGTGCAGTGCCCACTATCCCTGCAAGGAACGCGCCTAGGAATCCATAGTTGATACATCCATACCATGCAAACCCAGCCAATGCTAAAATCGCTAAAATCACGGCGTTTGCAATGCCTGTAAGTATACCTGCTATGGTGCCGCCAATTATGCCTCTTGCGATAAGTCCAGCGATGAAACCTCCAAGTAATGCGCCGACAAGCTGACCGATGCCTGGATACATTATGCTCAAGGTGACAGCCACTATCAAGCCTACTAATGTGCCAAGTCCTATACTTCTCAATGTTATTCACTCAAACGGGAAAAGGTGAAAGAAAATAAAAAATTTTTCTATCTTGACCGTTCAGAACGTACCTTGGGTGCAAGCAACGTCCAGAGCCATTCTGTGAATTCCCGAAGATTCTTTGTTTGGATATGTATTTCTCCTGGACCCGTGATTTGGGTGACTAAACCTTCGCCGCTGAGAAGTGTTTCTTTCATCCCGCCGATTCTTGTAACTTTATAGCTGCAGGTTTCGCTGAAACCGACTAAGTGGAAGTTGTCGACGATAAGTGTTTGACCCGCCTCTAACTTATGGGAGTCAATTGCTCCAAAGGTGTTAATGAACATTTGACCGCCTCCTGTAGCTTTGATCATGAATAAACCTTGACCAAATAGACCTTTAGTGAAGCCTTCCCACTTGATATCTAAATCAATGCCTTGTGTAGAAGCGATATATGCCGATTTTTGGATTACATATCCGCTGCCTGGAGCGATATCCAGTTGTTTAATATCCCCGACTGGTGCAGATACAAAAGCTGCTTCGCCAGGTCCATTGTTTGCTATGTAATCATTAACCCAGAAGGATTGACCGCCGATGATGCTTAATCCTAAACTACCCCAAAAACTTTTTTCCCTTTTACGTGTGTGGATTTCTATGTTAGGGGTCATGTAAGTTAATGCGCCTGATTCAGCCGTAAGCGAATCGCCTTGTTCTAGGTTAGCGACTAACATTGAGTATGAGGGTTTATATTTAATTTCGAATTTCATTTTCTCTCAA
>JAAZFA010000293.1 GCA_012511995.1 Thermoproteota archaeon
GGTCTACCGCCCATTAATACGCAGTCTACGCCGTAACTTTCTGAAACGTTTTGACGTTCAAGTTGCCATGACCCGTAGCCGCCCACGATGATTTTGGGCTTATATTTTTTTATGGCTGGGTGCATGATTAGTTTGCGGAATTCTATGCGGTTCATAGGTTCTCCGCCGCCTACAATAGAGCTGTAGGTTTTGCTCACATAACCCATGCCAGTAGGATCCATGCTTGAGATGCCTATGACTTTTGTTTGTGGACCTACGAATTTGTCTAGATCTTCAGGGTTAGCAACAGCTATGTCGTCTGGTGAGAAACCACCTCCGAGTAAAATTGACTCAACTTTTCGCAGTCCATAGGGTGCGTAGCTGGCTTGTCCGTCAGGTCGCTTTGGGCGATGTGGATATAGTGTTTTTCGGACATATGAGAGTGGAATGGGTCCTTTTCCGAAGCCTCCGACGAATGCGATGAAAGGATTGTTTAAAAAGTCGCTCATTTCAGTGGCTGATGCTGTTAGCACAATTTTTTTGCCAGTTACTGTTTCCAACCTTGTCTTCCTCGAGCAGAATTAATGAATATGTCCAGTGAGCTTTTAAGAATTACTGTCGGTTACATGTTTATAGATAAGAGCAGTTGGGGGTTGATTGAAATAATGAGTTGCCCTAGTATTAACCGTGGGGTAAACTTTGAAGTCTTCTTTTTGTCATTATGCTAACTTTTCATACCCATCTATTAAACTATTAATTATTAGTCATTAAAACTTTTGTAGCTTCTTTGAATTTGAACGCCTTTATTTCAATCTCCCTGACACTAAATGTTATGCTAACCATGAAAAGAGGATCCAATTGATAGTAAAAATTGGTATCAAAATTTAAAAAGACGCTAAACTCTACGTCGGCCACTTGAAATCCAAAAAGCTGAGCTGCCGTTTGCTTTACGTCACTAATTATCATGTTCATTTTTTCGTTGGCTTCATCAACAAGTTGCTCAAACTGAGACCCAAACGCCCTGTCCTCCTGTCCCATGAACTCTAAACAGGTATCGATTAGTACTTTCCTGAAATAATTGTCTACGTCACCCACAACTTTTCTTGAGTTAGTTTCTTCTGAAGATAACCGCTCATTTACATAATTTTCAACCGACGCTAATAATACGTCTTCACAGTCTTTTTTAAAGGCGAATAAATCTACATCCAAGACAACCATGAGTTCTTTGGCTCTTCCTTCAAGAACATAAAAAAATTTCTCGTTTTCCTTAGCCTACCAAAGTGAAGTACTGCTCTAAAGCCAACTGAACATGCGCAAAATTATCAACAGTCACCGTTAAACTGTTGATTTGAAGCTAGATGTAAGTCGTAAGGTCGGATATGGCTTTATCTATTTTATTTAGGGCAGATTTCAACACTAAACTTTTTTTCTCATTTAACAATAAATCTTGAAGCGCTTTTTCAAACCGTTCTATCCCACTATTGGCTACCTTTCTGTTGCCACTAGAAAACCCACCGTCTAATTTTGCTAAGAAAAAACTAAAATGGATAATATTTTGGTTCTATTAAAGCTTACTTCAGTCATTAAACGAACAGAGAAACTCGGTTGAATGGTAGCAGTAATCTTGAATGAGCTGTGAATCAAACCATAATCAACCCTTTATTGCCGATAATAGATAACTCTGAGCCGTACACAGCTTAGATCTGATCAGAAATTAAGCGTATTGTTAATTGAACATATTCCTGAGAGTTGAAATGCTAAAACCTGAGTACACAGATTACATTTGGCAGTATGCATTATGAATAACAGCAACAATTAGGCTTGCAAAACATACTTAATCCTAAGTTGGCTGATATTTTGCCACAAATACTGTTTGTAGTTCGTGGGTTTAGGTTCATTAATGTTCTTGCCGTATTATTTTCACGAGATCGGCAATAAAGCCGTATTAAAGAGACTCGGATACCTCTCCGAAACTTTGAGCATTGAAAAACCCCTTGATTTACTGCGCTCAACAAACCTCTCAGCAGGCTATTCGCGGCTCGATCCCTCAGTCAAAAAAAGGGGCTATATAGTGGAAAAATGGAAACTAATCGTTAACGTCCCAATTGACCATTCAAAGTGGTTAACATGATATCGGCTCTTCGATTGCCCGCTATTTCTAAAAACACATAAGTTTAAATAATTATCCAACTATAGGATTATCCAATTGGTGGATAATGATCTTTGAAATTTTATGATCGCAAAACTGAACTGGCAACGCTTGAAAAAGCTTATTCTACAAAAGGCTCAGAAATGATAGTTGTAAGCGGGCGGAGGCGCATAGGAAAAAGCAGGCTCATTGACGAGTTCCTAAAAGATAAAGAACATGCTAAAATTCTTATAGTGCCAAAAGAAGAAAAACTAGTCGCCGCTGACTTCTCAGAAGCCCTCTCGGACGGATATACGCCATCATTTAACAATGTTGAATCAGCATTAGAATATTTTTTCAACATCTCCAAAAAAGAGACACTATACATTGACGAATTTCCCAACCTCATAGACGTAGA
>JAAZFA010000294.1 GCA_012511995.1 Thermoproteota archaeon
ATCTTTCCAAGAAAGTTTTTGCAGCATCAATCAGGCTGGTATATTGTCTGTCGCTGATAACTTGTCCTTTATCCACGTAAATATTGCAAGAAAGCACTGCATTATTTTGAACAAGAAGACTGACGCGAATCGTACTTTCTGGTGAATCTAGAGTATATCGTAAACTGGCTATTACTCTGCTGATTGGTTGTCCCGTTACTCCAGCAATTGGTGGTCCACTATCTGTGGTATGTTTTGTGAGGGTTATGTTATATTTTGATAAATCCACAGGAAGTATGTTTTCTATGAAAGCCCTGGTTTGCTGTTCAGCTGCAGTTTGTTCCGCGTATGTAATGGGAAAAGCTCCAAGAGAGGTTGCAAGCAGTACAATAACTGTTGTCACGAAAACTTTTATCAATTGTTTTCTCACTTTATTTCACTCCTAAGGCAAGGTTTGCGTTCTATCTCCCCATACTATTAACCAGTCTTTGACTGGACAGTAATCGCTGAGGTATTGAACTCCAAAAATTGTTTGGCATACATTATTCAATGCTTCTTCTGTGGTGTCACCATTGCACATGTAGTACCAGAAGTAGTAGGCAAAGTGAGCATAATTCCATGAGCCAGCAGCAGGGTATTCGAATTGAGGCGAACCCTCTACCCAGCCTAAGTAAACTTGGTCTCCAGAATCATCCCAACAATTCATGTCATCATTGTGCGTCCAGTAAAAGGGCATTCCATGATAATGTCCATTTTCGTCCGTAACAATGGGTTTGGAGTAGTATTGTGCTGTTTGACAGTGCCATATGAATGTGAAAACGTTTTCGGTTGATGTTTCATCGAAGATATCGTTGCCATAGTAATTGTCTATGATATCGTTCCCATCATGGTCCATAAGTGAGATGTGACGAGGATCTTTTTTCAACATCCACACACGCTCAAGCCTTATTCTACTCTATTATCATATAAGATTTACCGTAAACAACTTTCCATACAAGAGAAAACTCAATACAGTGGCAATAATTACTAGAAGCATTTGTGCCCTAAACTCTGAAAGTTTCTCAACTCTGATTTTTAGGAGCCCGTCGTCACGCAATGTTTACATCTCCCCACTGACAGATCATGAAAAATAAATCTATGGTTCCAAGCCACAAATTAAGCAAACTTATAACTTACCAACACCCAATATGGGTTATTATGTCAACAGTTCGAGTTTCCAGCGGTATTTCCGGCATTGATGCTATGTTAAAAGGCGGTTTCTTTGCCAATAGGGTCATACTGTTGCGGGGTGGCCCTGGTACTGGCAAAACCATTTTTTCGATACAGTATCTTGCTGAGGGTGCGAAAAAAGGACAAAAAGGTCTCTTTGTAACTTTGGAAGAACCTTTGGAGTCTATCAGAAAAACTGCTGCCCTGTTGGGGTTTGATTTAGATGGTTATGAGAAACAGAACCTGATTAAAACGATTGATGGCAGTCAACTTGTTTACAAGTTTAGTGAAGAAACTAAAAAAAGCTTTGAAGGGCATAAGCCTGTTGTTTCCCAGGTCGTTAATCAGATAAAGCTTGAGGCTGAAGATTTTGGTGCTCAACGGCTAGTAATAGATCCAATTACAAGTGCGATAATTCACCAAAGGTTTCCTACTGACAAGCGCTTGGAAATTCTTGAGTTAATTAGGACGCTTAGAAAGATAAAATGCACATCTATTATCACCTCGGAATCAGCCTCGTTTTCAGGGGATGAATTTTTTGTTGAAGAATATTTAGCAGATGGAGTGATTATCCTCGCTAAGACTATGCGTAACTTTGTTGTTACTAAGAGTGCTTGGATTGAGAAGATGCGTGGAGTAAACCATGACGACCAACCTCGGAAGTATGAAATAACTGATAAGGGCATAGTTGTTTACGCTACTGAACC
>JAAZFA010000027.1 GCA_012511995.1 Thermoproteota archaeon
AGCCGCATACCTCCTGATACGCGTCGAAGGAAAACTATGTGAGCTAACCATCGCCATCACCGAACTGCGGCAGGCAATAATAAGTTTACAGTGAGGAGAAGACCGGCCACAGGGGCCGACGCCCCTGACGGCCTGGGCCGACAACTACTGTGTCATCCGAGGGAGGAAATAACGAAGGATTAGCGTGGGTTAGCAAAATAAATATCAATAAAGCACTGATGCCTGATCAAAAATGATTGGGCATTTTTTTGAGGGGGGATATTTATATCAGGCAGGGGAATCAAAATATAAAAGCTTAATAGGCCGGATATAATTAATGGAATATTGTCTTAATTTATATAAAATTAGCAATAATTAGCAGGAAATAAGGAGGAATAGGGGGAATTGAATCTCTATTGATGTGGGTCAAATTTACTTTAATATCATGATTTTTATAAAAAAGATGTTCATTAAAAAAGTGACCGCGTAATAAATCTTCAGTGAATATAAAAAAATGGTTATAGAAAACCATTGACAGATAAAAAATAGTGGTTTATCATAACCATATAAATTGTTGATTGATTCCAAGGAGGTTATTAAATTGGATAAGCAAACTTATAATACTTTAAAGTCAGAAGATTTTCGCGAGTTAGAATGGCATATTTTAGAATTACTTAGAAGCGGTGTTAGAAGAGAAGAACACTTGTCATTTGTAGTTGCAATTACTGCAATGGCACTAGTGTCGAAAGAAACCAGTGACAGAACTTCGATGATGAATTATTTAGAAAACTCGATCGGTGACGAAACGACCATTACATTTCTTAAAAAGGTAGAAAAAGAGTTTAATGTACAGATTAAAGAAATCTCCGATAAATATGAAAAAGATACTTTGAAAGCAGCAACATTATTTACCGAATCCAGACGACCATATGAAGCAGATAATTCAACCCCAGAAGGAATCTCAGAACTTGCTATAGCATTATTAAACATAAATGAAAATGACGTCATTCTTGATCTTGGTTCAGGAGTCAATTCTTTTTTAATTCAAGCTGCTTTTGAATCAGGAAACCGGAATCTATATGGCGTAGAAGTCAATACAAGTAACGTGATTATTGCAAACATTCGTCGATGCATAGTAGGATTGCCGATTAACACAATCCAGGGAAATGTTATTAGTCAGGAATTTACGTATTTATCTGCAAACAAGGTTTTGTCAAATCATTCGTTGGGAGTCAGACTTTCTGAATTACAGAAGTATGCTGACAAAAACCCCGAGTTAAAAAAATATTTTAAGAACGCAAAAAGAACTGTAACGGCGGATTGGGTATTTAATATAGCTGCATTTCTTAATACAAAACAACCTGGCAGAACTGTTGTTTTAATGACCAACGCTGGAACATGGAATAAAGCAGATGAAAACATTCGTAAGAGATTACTTGAAGAAGGAACAGTAGAAGGGGTAATCCAGCTTCCAGAACGTCTTTTGTCCTATACAATGGCACCGCTGACGATGATAGTTTTTAGTCAGAATAATAAAACGGTTAAAATGGTAGATGCTTCAAAGATTTATACTGAGAAACGCAGACAAAACGAATTAGAACCAACCAATGTAGAAAAAATAATAAAAGCTTATCATGAAGACACTGAAATCAGTAAAAAAGTAACCATAGCTGAGCTTGCAGAACAGGAATATATACTGAATCCACAACGTTATATAGGGCCTGATATCGGAATTGAGAATGGCATTTTGTTGGGTGACCTTTGTTTGTCAATTAATCGCGGCGCAATGATCAGTTCTGATGTTTTAGATGAATTAGTGACTACCGATGAAACAAATTACCACTATTTGATGTTGCAGAATATTTCTGAAGGAGCTATTGATCCAAGCCTTCCCAATCTTATTAAAATAGAAAATAAATATCAGAAACACTGTATCAATAACAAAAACCTCATCATTTCCAAGATATCGCCTTTTAAGGTGGCAATGGCTCATGTGAAAGAGAACGAATCAATTGTGGCTAATGGAAATTTATACTTTATTGAACTTGACGAAAATAAAGTAAATCCTATTTTTGTTCAAGTATTTCTGCTTAGCGAAACCGGTATGGCGCAATTAAACCGCCTGGCCAAGGGGAGTCTTGTAAAGAACATTAGCATACAGGATTTAAAGAAGATTCAGATTCCTGACTTGCCTAGGGTGGAGCAGGATCGCATTGCCGTAGAATATGAGAATCTTAGTGATGAATTAACTATACTACAAAAGCAAATGGATATCGTTCGTGATAAGAAGGCTAACATTCTGGAAGGGGTGATTTAATGCTAATCACCAATGAAGACCTTTTGGATATTATCGCAGGCGCTTCTCATCGATTACATACAGAAATTAAAAGAGCTTATAAAAATGGAGAGTTAGAAAACTATTTATTAAGTATTGAAATGGGAGATTTATATCCCCAAGAAAAAGGAGATCCACTATACGATACGAATCCAGATGGTAAAATACTGATATTTGGAGATGCCTTGATTAAGGAAAACCAGATATATGGCTGCTTAAAAGAATTTGGAGTTAAAAAAGAACGTGTAGAATTGCATCTGGGTTACGAGAATGCTATACGATACCCATTTAATCATTTGCAATATAACCCTAATGTGCGTTTAGTTCTATTCGGCCCGGTACCCCATTCCGGGGAGGGTAAGCTTGATAAATCAAGCGTTATTACACAGCTCGAAAGCGGTGATGGGTACCCGAAAGTTATTCGTTTGACTGATGATCATGGTCTGAAGCTAACGAAGACCAGTCTTAAAAGGGCAATCAACAGGGAAGTACAAGGTGGTTATTTAGCTGTATAGACAATTCATAAAATGCGTTAGGAGAGAGAACATGGCAGTAAAGAAAAGTGAACTTTATAGTTCCCTGTGGGCTAGTTGTGATGAGCTGCGGGGCGGAATGGATGCATCCTTATACAAAGACTATGTCTTAACATTATTGTTCGTAAAATATGTTACAGATCGGTTCATGGGCCATAAATATGCTGAGATAGAGGTTCCGAAGGGCGGAAACTTCAATGATATGATTGCAGCCAAGGGCAAAAGCGATATTGGTGAGAGAATGAACAAAATTATCAAAGCACTTGCCAATGCCAACCCAACATTAAATGGGGTTATAGATATTGCTGACTTTGATGACGATACGAAACTTGGCAGTGGGAAGGAAAAAGTCGATAAATTAACTAATCTGGTATCTATCTTTCAAAATGAATCCCTGGATTTTCGCAAGAACCGTGCTGGTGGCGATGACATTATTGGAGACGCCTATGAATATTTAATGAAAAATTTTGCCAGTGAAAGCGGTAAAAGTAAAGGCCAGTTTTATACCCCAGCCGAAGTTTCACGGATTATGGCCAAGTTAATTGGCATTAATAGTGCAACATTGGCTTCGCAAACGGTTTACGATCCGGCTTGTGG
>JAAZFA010000295.1 GCA_012511995.1 Thermoproteota archaeon
AAACGAGTCTATGAAATGGCCAGAGCAAGGCATCCAGAGCGGTGGACAGGTTCCACTAGAGATTGGACTTTGGAAGACGAGGTTTGGCTCAATCCAGAGCGTTCAAGGAAGGAACCCGAATCCAAACAGAATATTGCATCGTGACTACAATGTAAATTACTCGGGATAGCGACAACTAGCTTGACAAATACCGCAAACATGGTTATACTAGTTGATTGAACACCTGTTGGGAATTAGTGAATGCTTAATGAATTTTCAAAGAGGGGGGTTACTATGAAGAAGATTCTTATACTTACAGGGTCTTATTTCCCAAAGCCTACGGCTAACGGAATTTGCATACATGAAATTGCTAAGGGCTTAATTGACAAAGGATATCAAGTTCATGTAATTTCTTACCAAAAGAATTCGGACGCAAAGTTTGAGTTATTTCAAGGGATTCACAGCCATAAGGTTAAGCGTAATTTGTTGCTAAGAATGCGAAACTATGGAGAGTATCATGGGGCTTCGTTTTCGGGTAGAACAGTAGCCAAATTAGCTTTGTTTTTCACAAGATTGAAAAAGATATTATATTTACCTATTTACCCTATTACCGCACCGTTACATGTCTATAAGTATTACCTCGAAGCGAAAGCGCTTTGCAAAAAGTACGACTTCGATATTGTCTTATCTGTGTATAATCCTCTGGTTGCTATTTTAGCGGGGTATAAGGTGAAAAAGGAATTAGATGATGATATTAAATTTGGTTTATACTTTTTAGACTCTCTTACAAATACTAGGAAAAAGCATTTTTTTTCAGACGAATGGTATGATACAAGAGCATGGAGATTAGAGAAGAAAATTTTTGATAAATGCGATTTCATTTTAAATCTAAAGTGTCATGAAAGACACTATTCGCAAAAAAAATATGATGAATTTGCAAGAAAAATGGCAATTGTGGATATCCCCTTGATAAAAGAAGTTATTACTAATAGAGCGAAGTTAAATGATCACGGTATTAAGCCGATTATAAAAAATACTTGGGTATATGCAGGAGCACTAAATCAATCTATGCGGAACCCAGACTTTCTGTGTAATATTTTTAGTAAATCAAACTTCAAACATGAAAACGAACTACATTTCTATAGCCGTGGCGATTGTGAAAATATAATACATAATTATGCGGAACAAGTAAGTAATAATAAGATCATTAGACATGGGTATGTTGAGCGTGATGAAGTGTTAGATGCATTACTTAAAGCAGATGTATTGATCAGTATAGGCAACTCGAGTTCTGAACAAGTACCATCTAAAATATTCGAGTACATCTCAACTGGGAAGAGAATAATTCATTTTTATAAGAATGAGAGGGACTCGTGCATTACTTATTTAGAAAGATACAGAAATTCCTTATTGATTAACGAAAACGAAGGGTTAGAATTTAACAGGATTAAAATTCAGAATTTTATTAACACCTCGCTGGAAACCATAACTTTTAGCGAGATAGCAAAATTATACATGGAAAACACACCTAGTTATACCATCGAACTCCTT
Source organism: Thermoproteota archaeon (assembly GCA_012511995.1). Taxonomy (GTDB): domain Archaea; phylum Thermoproteota; class Bathyarchaeia; order Bathyarchaeales; family Bathycorpusculaceae; genus Bathycorpusculum. The sequence continues at coordinate 1,531 of JAAZFA010000295.1, forward strand.
GATAACGTGATATCAAATTAGTTGAATGTTTGCAGTGAATGGTGAAAGGGGAGATGAAATTTGCTTAGGAGTAAAACCTTACTCATAACTGGCGGTACAGGTTCTTTTGGAAATGCTGTCATGAAGCGATTTTTGGATACTGATTTAAAAGAAATACGCATTTTTTCACGTGATGAAAAGAAACAAGACGATATGCGGAAGTTTTATAAAAACGATAAACTTAAATTTTACATAGGTGATGTAAGGGACTTATCAAGTGTAAAAAACGCAATGCACGGTGTAGACTACATTTTTCATGCCGCTGCTTTGAAACAGGTGCCATCATGCGAGTTCTTTCCGCTTGAGGCTGTAAAAACTAATATTCTGGGGACAGATAATGTTCTCACTGCGGCAATTGAATATGGAGTAAAGAAAGTAATTTGCCTTTCCACAGATAAGGCCGCTTACCCAATCAACGCAATGGGTATTTCCAAGGCGATGATGGAAAAAGTGTTTG
>JAAZFA010000296.1 GCA_012511995.1 Thermoproteota archaeon
AGGGTATCATTAGTATGATTGCTACAAAAATAAGGGTAAGCGGAATCATGCATTTCTTATTTGCCATCAGTTTATTCAAACATTTCACCTCCTTCATCACCTGACTTGGGTAATTTGTATCATCGGACGATTGTCTCCTCAACACTACATGTTTACTAAGCAAGAGACAGTTAATACTATGCCATAGTACAAAATGTACCCAAAGTAGAACACCCCAAGAAAGCCAAACGCTAAACAACCCCAAACAAAAAATGACAAGACAATAAGTGTCCTATCCGGTAGTACACCTTGTCCTAGACTGTAGTCATAAATAGCTCATCTAACAATTCAGGATACATTATGTCTACAAGAGGATTGACATGGGGATACTAAATAGGGCAACTCGCAATATAACACGAAAAAAAAAGAAGAACAGCACTAATACTTATAGTCTTAAGCATCTCAGTAGCGTTAATGGTTACACTCCCAGCAAGCATAACTGCAAACCAGCAAGCCTCACAAAAAATAATCGACAGAGACACAAAAACGATTGAGGAATGGACTGCAAAGTTAAATCTTGTTGCAACAGAAATAGACTTCCAAATTTCACGTATTCCTGATTTTAGTTCTAACCGTGATCGAATAGAAGGGTATCAAGATTATCCTCTGATGAACTTAACTGATTATAATGATAAACTTTCTTTAATTCCAAACGTTGAAAAAGTCATACCCATACTCAGAGAAACCCAATGGGCCCCAGGAGAAAAATACAACCAAGAACTCGCAGTATACCTTTATGATGTCTACGGCATACCCTTAGAAGCAGACGTCATAAACAAATACCCCTCAATTTTACCATCCAATATTACTGTTGGGCGAAATCTAGAAGCAGGCGACAATGGCGTTGTAGTTTTAGACGAGGTTGTTGCAGGTAACTGGAGCGTTGGCGTCGGCGACACTGTTGATGTTTTAGGGCAAACTTTTACAGTAGTAGGAATTAAAGGCGAAGGCCAAATGGGCCTAGATTCAAGAGCTATTGGTGTTTTTATGAGCATTGAGGAAGCTCAAAGAGTCACTAACAACACTGGTAAAGTATCATTCTTTCACATCTTTGCCGACAACGCAGGCAACGTAGAATCAATCCACGCAACCCTTAGAAGCTTATACCCCACTAACGTTAAAATTACGGTGGCCACCTACCTAAGAAATAATGCTCAGCACATTATAGATAAGGGTTCTGGCGAGATTGAGAGTATCCAGAGGACTATGAATCAGATACAAAGTAATGCTTTGACGGGAATGGTTTTGACGGTTGCCGTTCAAGGAATAGTTATTTTAGTTATTATGATGTATTCTGTGCGTGAACGCACTAAAGAAATTGGCACTCTAAAAGCTATGGGCACAAGTAACACAAACATTTTGGGTCAGTTTATGCTTGAAGGTGCACTTCTAAGTTTAATAGCAGGCATAATAGGCATAACAACTGCAGTAATTGGAGCCTCAGAGTTAGGACATTTAGTGCTTCCAAACTTTAACATCATAGGTATTGACCAGATAGTGCCCGATGGTGTAACGACGACTCAACCTGTGGCTGTGAGTATTGCTCCTCAGTTGTTGTTGGCTGGTTTGGGTATTGCAGTACTGTTGGGTACGCTTGGAAGCTTGTATCCTGCTTGGAGAGCAGCCAGAACAAAACCCGCAGAGGCAATGAAATATGAATGAGCCAGTACTAAAAATTGAAAACCTAAGTAAAACCTTTGCAGTTAGCAAAAACAAAATCCAACCCTTAAACAACATAGACCTTGAAATAGAAAAAGGCGAATTCACCGCCATCATGGGCCCCAGCGGTAGCGGCAAAACCACCCTGCTAAATCTGATCGGCTGCATCGACAAACCCACAGAAGGCAAAATACGCATTGACGGTATAGATATTACACAGTTGCCAGAGTCTAAACTCTACAAAATACGCAGAGACAAAATAGGCTTTATCTTCCAAAACTTCAACCTTCTTCCATACCTCAATGCTAGGGAAAATGTAGAGTTAGCTATGGAACTTGCCGGTAAATTTAAAGGACAACGAAAACAGCGAGCACAGGAGTTGCTTAGAACAGTTGGTTTATCAGGGCGTGAACAGCATCGACCTCAAAAACTCAGTCAAGGAGAGCAGCAGCGTGTCGCCGTCGCACGAGCCTTAGCCAACGACCCAGCTATCATCCTAGCTGATGAGCCCACAGGCAATTTGGATGCCGCTAATAAGCGGGAAATCGTAAAGTTGCTCTCAGACCTTAACAAAAAACAGGGGACAACTATCCTTATGGTGACACATGACGAGCAGGTTGCAGCACATACCCAACGCACACTTCTCTTAAATCAAGGAAAAATAACCCAATAAAAACGCAGGACACTCACTCAAAGTTCTCTTGAGTAATAACCTCGAAGCCATAACTATGGAGGGGTAATAGAATAGGTATCTTAACTAGAGCTACTCGGAATATAATTCGAAGGAAAACAAGGACTGCATTAATAGTTGTTGCCTTAGGTCTTGCATTAGCTATTCTGATTACTCTGCCTGCTAATATAAGTGCAAATCAGCAGGCCTCCAAAAAAGCCACTGACAATTTAAACGATGTTATGGATTCGTATGTTTCGTGGCTAAATGAGGTTGCATCTCAAATGGAAGTCTATCGTCCAATAGCTTTTGATTATGGAACAGAAGATAACAATTACACAATGACCACTATACTCTATCCATTAATGAATATTAGTGATTATACAAGCCTCAGATCAATTTCAAACGTCACCGCAAGTATACCTATACTTAGATATGACATTAAGGACCCACAGAACGCAAATAGCACCCTTTATGATGTTTATGGTATACCTTTAGACGCTGACTTTTTGGAGAGATACCCAGCTATTCTGCCGTCTAATATTACGGTTGGCAGAAATTTAAAAGATGGAGATAGTGGGATGGTGGTTTTGCATGAAGTAATTGCTGGCAAATTTGGGGTTAGTGTTGGGGACAGAGTTGATCTTTTAGGACAGAGTTTTGAGGTTGTGGGTATCCAGCGTCGTGGGGAGTATCAGGGATTAACTGATTATAACGTGACGGCTGCATTTATGAGTCTTAAAGATGCTCAACGTATTACTAATACGTCGGGTCAAGCGACTAAATTTATCCTCTTTGCTGATGGGGCTGATGATGTTTATAGGATTCGGGGAAAGATTTCAGAGTTGTATTCAACTAATGTTTCTGTTCAAATAGCTGAGGCTTTATTAACACAGGCTTCTTCGGCACGTTCTAACATGGAGCAACAGAAACTGGATATTCAAAATATGATGGCGCAAATGCAGGATACTGCTACTATGCAAATTGGTCTGGTGATTGTTGCTCAGGGCGTAATCGTTTTGTTTATTATGTTGTACACGGTACGGGAGCGAACAAGAGAAATTGGAACACTTAAAGCCATGGGAGCTAGTAATTCTGCAATTTTGGGTCAGTTTATGCTTGAAGGTGTAATACTGAGTTTAATTGCAGGTATAGCGGGTATTGTAATTGGTATAATTGGCACATCAACCATAGGACACCTACTGCTACCAAATCTAACTCAAGCAGGAATTAAACAAGCTACCATCAACATCACACCCACACTAGCCCTATATGGCTTAAGCACCGCAATAACACTAGGCATCATAGGAAGCATATATCCAGCATGGAGAGCTGCCACAACAAAACCTTCAGAAGCCATGAAATATGACTAACCTACCTACAATGCAACTCTAACTTTTCTAGCCAAACAACG
>JAAZFA010000028.1 GCA_012511995.1 Thermoproteota archaeon
GGTTCTTGACGGTGTATAAGTGAGACTACATCAGATTCGCCAAAAATGACGCATGATGCATTAATTGGGCTTGAGCGTTCAGCTTTTAGCGAGAGCGGTCCCATGTCTTCTAGTTTTATTTCAAGTGCACGTGCCATAGCTTCGATAAAAGCTCCAGCGCCTGCTGCACACCGCTCATTAACTACAAAATCTGCCATTACGCCGCGTTCATCACATTTAACAGCTCTCGCTTCTTCTGCACCAATATCTATGATTGTTCGTGCTGTTGGGATTAGTTTTACACCTGCTTTAGCATCTGCACTCATCATGGACACAGTACTATTCTGATAAGGCGCCAAATCCATTGCAGACCCTGTGGCTGAGAAGTGTTGTACATCAGTTTGCTTCAAGTTAGCTTGATTAAGCGCATTGTTTACTGCTTTTTCAGCAGCTTTTGTCGGGTCAAACCCCGAGAACTCCATTGCTTTACCAACGATGAAGTCATCTTTTAAAACGACAACTTTTACTCTTTGTGTTCCTAAATCCATTCCAACTGTGATCAATTTAGAAATCCCCTCTTGCATTTAACATTTCAAGGAAAGCTTCAACACGTGTTTTCAATTGACCTACATCTTCCCGTGTATATTCCGTATCCAAATAGTAAACAGGCACATTAATTTTGTCTAATACTTTTTTAACTCGACTGTACTCCATTGCATAAAGCATACACCCACGAATTACATAGTAAACAACGCCTTGTACTTTCCACTCTTTGATTTTTGTTAACAACCAATTAATGCGGTCTTCGTTCCCATCTTTACTAGTAAAACAGGGACACGTTGAAGCCATTAGATAACGTTCGCCGATAGCGTTTAACATGTCATCCATGCTCCACTCATCGACTCCAATGGGGTCGTTTAAGATGCGTTCTCCACTACATTGCTCATCAGCCACGATAATACCCGGCGGGTTACCCTCTTCTACTAGAGTGGGTAGTTTCCAGTTATCTGGCCAAAACATAGGTGTTCCAGTTACCATGACCCTTGGTGTATCGGGGCTAACAACCCAGTCTTTGCGTTCAGCACGCTTCTCGAGTTCGTCACAGAGTCTTTCTGCATTATCAGTCCAGCGAACCTTATCATCCCATTGATACGTCTGGTTAACAAGCATGGCATCTCGACCCATAATAACGGGATTACCTTTACGGAGTTTCTGTAACCTACGGAATGCTCTAGTTGCACGGTGGCTAATCTCAATAGCTTCTTTTAGGCTCTTACGATCAATTTTGTTGCCTGTGAATTTTTCAATTTGGTTTTTCATATGCTTAATTTCGTCATTCCAGAACCGAAGTGATTGTGTAGAGTCTTTTATGCGTGGAATATTCATACCCCAGATTGTTTTTTGATCACTCAGGATTTCGCTTAATTTAGTCATGCCGTCACATGTAAGTACACTTATCAGGGCATCGCTTTGTTCAAGAAAAGGCGAAAGTTCAATCATTTTAGCACCGATTGTTGAGCGTATAACGGGGCATACCTCGACTGGAACGACCCGATCACCGAGTTTTGAAGTATCATACCAACCTGAGTTAACGCGAACAGGTATTGCATCGGCTGCAGTGATGAGTTCAGTTGGCGCAAATAGGCACATATAACCGACGACTTTTTTACCCTTTGCTTTCTCGGATTCAATTTCCTCTTGTCGTTTGCCGAAAAGATTAGCGATATCATCGAAGTACTTCAATGCTTCGGGACGCTGAGGGTCAGCTTTTTTCATCCGTTCTATATTTTCCGCTATAATTCTTTGAGATGTAGCTTTCACGGTGGCTCTCAATTCATCCTTTTCTTTCTGAGAAACTTCAGGCAAGTATTTCTTTTCAACTATTTTGGTTTTCATCTGTCTCTCTTCCTCATTCAACCTTTGGTGGCTCCAACCAGTTTCTTGAGTGAAACACGGTTTTGTTACCAAGCTTAAGTTTTAGCGCACCTTCGTAGGGACACATTTCTACGCATCTTGCGCAAAGCATACATTGTGAAGTACCAATTCTTCCTGACTTTTGTTCGTATACTTCGTTAACTTGAACTGAACAGACGCGTTTACATACGCCACATTTTGTACATTTCTCTTCATCTTTCTCTACATATAGCAACGGTACTCTCTTAAAACCCTTGAACCTATTTATTGCAGCGATGGAGGCACCTGTAGGACAGAACCGACACCAAACTCGACGGATTAAAAAACCTCCGATTAGAGTAACAACGACAAAAATAGTCGCCAAGTAAATACCGATATTTTCACCGATAAAAGTCACAATGTTCTGAGCGTAGGGATATGAGAAATTAATACTTGCAAGGTTTATAGTGCCTATACCTGACCAGGGCACTATGAAAGGAACCATGGGATCGAGAATAACACTATAGACGCGATAATGGCCTGCTAGAAGCTGAGCCATTAGAGGTGAAACCATGACTTCTTGAGAATCAAGTATCCAAAAAACAGCAGGTAACAACAAAAAAACAAGCAAAATAACATAACGACTTTTATGGAGTACTATGTTTAGTTTATCAGGAAGAGGTCGATGGCGGATTTTAAGGGCTTTACGTACCATTATTTCTAGGTCCATAATTAATCCAAATGGACAGAGCCAGCCGCAAAAGAATCGCCCCAAAAACAGCGAGAGTCCAAATACCGCAATAAGAAGATAGAGCATAGGAACTGAATATGAAAAGATGTAAAATAATACCGTAAAAGCCACTGCTTGAATTACAAACCGCATAAACGTGACACGTGTTGCTAGATTCTTTTTCCAGAGCAGAATTGCTACTATACCGGCTATCCCCAGCCCTGCTAAGACCGTTAGCCGTAGTATGTCTCCGATTATTTCTCCTACCATACGCTTTTTCCCAGCTAAGCCATTTGAATTATCGAACTATATACCGTGGTAAATCCGATTAAGATCAGTACTATACCTCCCGCTATTGATATCCATTTGCGAAATAACGGTGCCTTTTCTAGTAGCCAACCTGTAACGCCGCCTAAAACAAGGATGGGGGATATACTTGTACCGATACCGAATAACGCTGCTATTGCTACGCTTCCTAAAGGATCAACTAGTGTAAGTGAGGCGGTTAACATTAGTATTAATGGAGCGCAGATAACTATCCCACGGGTAAAGCCTAGTGCAAATGCGCCGAAACCAATTCCATAGCGCTTTATTCGAGTAACAACGCGAGGAATGTCGGTTTTACAGGTGTAGCTTGTTTTGCGTTTTCTGGTTTGCCACATTAACATAGCGCCAACAATTATTGTTACAACCCCAAATATTATTGACGAGTAAACTTGAAATGGTGTAATTGCTGATTCAGAGACGAAAAATCCCATTAAACCACTAAACAATGCAATGAATATGCCGATCATTGTATACGCTACAATGCGTCCACCATTAAAAATCACAGTAATCTTTATGCTTTGACGAAAACCTAAACCAACGCCTGCAATGTAACTTGCAACTACGGGTAAACAAGACGCTGTACAATAAGCAAGCCCATACAATAAACCAGTTACAAATGCTCCAAGATATGGACTTGCAACATCAGCTAATAACGACATGCAGATTTTTCCATTGGGGGTTAAAGAAAATATTGGCTTTATGCATTTAAGGTTTGCATTATCTTGCAGTTTAGGATTGCTTTTTCGGGTTTTGATAGTTTTTAATTTCTGGATGTGAACGCTTGAAGATTCACTATATTTAAAGAACACTACAGGAGGTCTGAATAGTTCTAAAAATAGTTTTGGCTTTGCATTTACATCTTCAGAAGCGGTAGTTTCCAACCAATTGCTTATCAAGATCGTATGTTTGCTTTACAACCAAAAGTGAATGGCAATTTATGCTATAATTAAAAAACAGATAATTATACAAAGAAAGAAGTTACTTAGGAGATTACCCTTGTGTTATACTTAGCCAAGTAGGCTAAATGATCCTCATCATAGGGGTAACTCTCACTACTTGGGTAGGGAAACCCACTCATGTTAAGGAATGGCAACGGGTCAGTGTTGAAGGTAAAGCCATATCCCCAGTTTCCCGGTGGATCTTTAAACCAACATGCAACTACAAAGAAGTAATCGCGAACCATGCCGTCAGATACAGGGTCCAATTCTTCAGGAAATTGTAATCTAACTTGATCGCCTTGACGCCCGATTACATACATGTCGTCAGCTTTAAGCATAAGTTCTAGAACGTCACCGTACCGTGTGAAGTATCCAGTGGAAGTGGAGTCTGTTTCCCAGAGTTGGCTAAGCTCCGCAGAAGTAGGTAAAACCTTTTGAGTTATTATTTCTGCCTGAGTTGAGGTGTCGATTCCTATGTAGTCGTAAGTTACGTTCCAGAAATTGTTGAAGCGGATTTCATAGCTTGGTACGTCTTGTGGGAATATCCCAGTAATATTTACAGTGTAAGTTCTGGCTCGGAAGTCTGAAGGAAGTGGAATATCTTGGTTGACTCGTATCCAGGTGCCATTAGCTGCTTTTACTTCCAAGAAGGGGGCAGGCATGATTTCGGCGTTTTGGCTGATTAAACCTTGGGCTGCGGCATCTTGGAAACTCTCAATCCATTCGTAGTAGGGGTCAGCTATACCCCAATCCACAATACCGCGTATCATCAATTTTACTTCAGAAGCATCAGACAGGTTCCCAAGATTAAGGGCTAACTGGTTTAATGTAATGTTATTCCAAACGCTATCATAACCATTAATACCTGGCGTGAAAACTCCGTCTATGGCTTTAATCTGTTCTAAGACGTTCTCGGCTTTTTCGTTTGTAGCACTAATCGGCGATGTTATGGTTTCTTCGGTGACAGTATAGACTCGACCAGTAGAACCATCACTTAGATAACTTGTCATAGACATGTACGCATCAGTGCCAATTGGGTGATCGACAATAAGCAGAGAAGTTTCATCTAGATAGAAGAGTTCATTCCATTGTTGAGTTAATACAATATCGTAGTAACCATCTTTAGCTGCAATCAAATTCCTATCTATCTTGACGTAGTCATAGGGGTTTCCATCGCTAAATACAATCATTCCATTAGGCTTTATATGACCGATGTATCCCAGCCAACCTGAATTAGAAACGTCAGTAACATACGAGTAGCCCGTTCCATTCCAAACATAAAGAGACGGACATGAGGCATATCCACTAATTAAGGTATAAGTGGCTACAAGAATAAGTCTATCTTGAAGTGTAAATGATCTAGATGAACTTCTAGATCCATCACTCCAAGACGTGAATTCCAAAACACCAGTACCCACATCAAACGGAGTAGGAACAGAAATACTGTATTCACCTATGGGTAAAATCGCTTGATATGGCGTACCTAATTCCTCACCATTAAGTGTAAAAGGTAAAGACTTAGACCCGCCTCCTGATCGGTTAATAATTAGTGTATGGTAACCGGTCTCAACGATTGTAAAAGACCCCTGGAGACTATTTATCTTAACTACATGTTTACCTTCTGTAGTAGCGTTAACGGCAAAACTCACCGTTTGACTAGCACCAGCTTCTAACTCAATAGTAGTTGTATTCACGAGAACCTCATCAACCATAACTCTTACAAATAACCGATCAGTTTCCGAGGAAGGGTTATGCGCAATCGCGGTTACTGTAACAGTTTCGTTTGCCCACGCTTCATATGGCGTAGCTTTATAGTTTGATAAAATAATTTTGCTTGATTCAGGTGGAGCTTCTTTTAAGATAAATGATCCATACTGATCACCAATTTGAACACTATAATTTCCTGAATTAGTTTCAATTACTGTAAAATCTACAATTTCAGAAGATTTTAAACCAGCGAGGGTTAAATTAAAAGAATCTTTGGCAACATCATTAATCAAAAGCTCAAGAAGCACAGTTCCCTCTTCGTCGCCAATATTGGTTACATTAACCGAGATTTGTATAGCTTCCCCAACGAACGCTTCATTGGAACTTATTACTAGATCTGATAAAACAAAGGTAGCGGGTTTAGATGCTCCCGTGATTATTCCTTGATCTTGTAGGTAGAAGTATGCACCTGCCGCTGATGCTATTATGATAAAGTCGATAATCAAAATTGCTTTTAGTTTAACAACTGCAGATCTAGATAGCATTCATTTGTCCTCTGGTTGAATTATCATTAGAGACTTGCATTAAACCTTTACGTTGATTCAGTCCTAAGAGAAAAAAGGGTCACAAAGGAAACTTGCTACTTTGTTTTATAAAAAGTTTAAGCGAGAGTTTAAAAGAACAAGTACACTTTTTAGAGCTATCAAGGAGTATACAGTATGCCATCGACTTTCCAGCCTGTCCGTGGAATGAGAGATTTAACGGGTTTAGAAGCTGAAGCCTTTACCCACATCATAAATAAGTCGCGTGAGACTGCA
>JAAZFA010000297.1 GCA_012511995.1 Thermoproteota archaeon
GCTTAATAGTAACGTTATCTGGGTCTATGCCTTCTCTTTTGAACTTCTCAAGAACATGGAGTGACAGTAACGCACTCACTGGCTTTTGCTCACTTTGGCTGTGCTCCCGTATTTTTTCCTTGAAATCCTCAAACATAAACTAAATCACCTGACCTTTTCGGTTAAAACCAAAAACAGCACTATGTAATCTCTCAATCAAAAACCAACCCGAAAAAGAAAGCAAATAAAATGTTGTTAACGCTTGGAAAATCGGACGCCGCACACTCTGCAAAGATACCGCTGAACACCCAAATCTGTTTTTCTATCCTTCCAGTTTCTCTGGCTGCCACAACTTGGACACTTGACTTTCTTTCTGGGAACACCAGTTAGAAACTCCTCTGACAATATCTTGCCGCAATGAGGACATCTGTCTATCTTTCGATTGATCTCCATCATCTCCTGCCAAATATTGCTCTATACAGGAAACCGACAAAGACGAAAAAAGGGAAGAACGGAAAGAAGGATAAATTGGAGTAATCGCCACCAAAGGCGAAAATACATCACCCCGGCCACTTTTCCATACGTTTCCTGCACCTCGGCCGTTTTGACGCCTTTCGGAACAGTGTAGCTTCTTAGAGAGATAGCAGACACCTTTATTTGCGTTTGCGGAAGATTTTCGGCTTTTTGGTCTCTTGAGTCCTCGTGTAGCGAATTCTTCTAGTTGTAGCAGGTCATGTTTTCCCATTGCTTTCATCCAAAGGCGTAAAGCGAAAACTACAGTGTCACGGGTTTTCTTGGTTACTGAGTCGATGAATTTCTCGTGGGTCCAAAGTTTGCGGTAATCGTCAACAGTCCAACTCAGAGGATCTTTCTTTCCTAAGAGAATGTAGCATTTGAGACCTACGCGGTAGCATTTTCTCCAAGTTTTGATACGGTTTCTATTCTTAGATAGAAATTGCTTGGCGCCTTCAGTGGTTTCAAAGTCTTTAATGTATTGTGGAATGATGCGTTTGGGTTGCTTGGGGTATTTCTGCAAGATAGCATAAACTGTTGGTCGTGAAAGGTTGCTTGCACTTGATGCAGCAGTTATCCCTTGTTTTTCTACGATTTCATAGCCGTTTGCATTCACAAAAACGAAAGTAACTTACCTAGCCGGGAAGAAATAGACGTATTAAAAGATTATTGGCAAAAAGAAAAACAGAACCCAACAACGGAACATGCAGTTAAGAATTTACTAGATATATGCTTCGGCATTCTTATTCTCTGCCTTCAAGTTGGATGGTCCTCTTTAGGTGTTTTGAAAATTTTGCAGTTGTTGGGCAGGGTAAGATTTAGGAGACGAAAACATTGGCAGTCATTACAGCTGACAACAGTTTCTGGGAAGTATTGCCAAATATGCGCTCAGGAGACGAAATCAGCTTTTCTCTCCGCCTGCCCAGTTTTCCATTCCTATAGTTGACTTTTTCGGTTTTAAGGCTTTTTACCTTCAACCTTAACATAGGAATTGTTTGATTAACTCAAATCACTGCTATCGTATCCGTGTTTCTTATGCTACTTCTAACATTCTAAAGTCGTATAGTTTTACTTAGGGGGATTCGAGGAGTTCTCGAATCTCTTTGAGTCTTGCCGGGTTAAGTGATATTTGTATCTCGTAGCTTGTAGGATGATGCATCAAATAGCCTTCTTTTTCGAGTTTCTTTAAGATTTTTTTAGCGTCGCCACGTGAGTCTTTGGGAAAACATTTTATTGCATTGTCCTCTGAAGTGTGTTTGGCGCCGATGATCCTGTTTCTTAGGAGATTTTCAAGCAGACGTCTTGTGATGATGGCTGCGTTCATAGGCTACCGCCTTCTCGATTGACCTCACTGTTAACCAAACATACAAGATTATCCTTAAAGTCAACTATAATTATCCTTAAGGTACATATTTATAAACCTATAAGACACTTACAAATACAGTGAAAAAATAATGACAAGCAACAACCACGATCCTGGAGTCTTAGAGCGACTATTCGGCGGCACCTCAGCAACAGCACGCATCCTAGACTTCATGTCTACTTTCCGCGACTGGGACTATAACAAAAAAGACATCGCTGAAAACAGCAAGGTCAGCCAAAAACACGTAACCAAAGCCCTAAGCAAACTCGAAGAGCTCGAACTAATCAAAAAGACCCGCAATGTAGGGCACAGCCAGATGTACAAGTACAATGTGGACAGCAAAGCGGCTATGCTGCTGGAGAAGTTTGCGTTGGAACTGGCGGGTGAGGAATGTCAGAAGATTGCAGATCAGGAGCTCGCTAAAGAAAACAAGCAAACTAACCAACTCGAAATAACTGCCTAACCTTTCTGCAGTCATCTTTCGCGTGGAGAACCTTTTTGTCATGACTGTTTGCTTTCTACTTTGGCCAGAAATTGCTTGATTAGATCGATCCGGAACCGGCTTTTAACGTATCGTTTAAGGGCTGATAATTCACTGCCCATCCTTCTTGAGCCAGTTATCGAATCATAGATTTTCTTGACACACGGGTACTTTTCTATATATTCGATGGCATTCAAAGGCGAACCTTCGCATGTTTATCCCTGAAAGTTACTTAGGGGCAAGATGTATGTATAGTTAATCGCCCATCAATGGACTGTTTAACACAGTTACTCGGACGGAGATGACAAAGTATTGCTCAAGTTTTAGGTGGAGGTTCTTGTTGCTACTTTATCATTCTTCAGGGTGTCGGTAGAAAAGTCTACGAGCAGACCGCTAATCTATGCTAAAAGTAAGGTGACTGCTTCTTACAAGGGAATTGGTAAGTACATCCACTTCTTAGTTTTGCTCTCGAATTTTGGAACCATATCTAAACCGCAGCATACGTAGAATGTGTGTTTTTGGTCGTTAGTGCAGGTTATGATGAGTTTACATCCGATTTGATTGGCTAATTGTTTGCCCTTGCTGAGGCACCAAAGGCATATATTTTCACCAGCATTTCGCCCTCGATAATTGTTGTCAGTCGCAAGCCTGCCAATGATCAGGGCAGGGTAGTCGGTAATTGTTGTTTTAAACGGTAGTTTTATCTTAGTTTGTTTAATTTCAATTTGGCTCATTGCAAGAGTTGCAAAACCAACATTGTTTTTTCTATGGAAAAACAGGTAAGTTATGCCCATCTTCTCATGTTGGAATTGAAGGGCTTCTTTGTGTATGAACTCGTTTAGTCCCAATTCATCTTGCAAGCTGCAGTCAAAGGACGGTAAATCGTGTTGTGCAGTTAGAATTTGGTAGCTTAGCTCTTCGGGCGGTATATTGTTTGAGCCAGACATGACAAAGCAATTGCTAATAAGGTGTTTTTAAATTTTGTTACTTGCGAGGCTTTATGGCCTTGAAGACTCTGTCAGCTTCAGCATAAATACTTAATTGTTTGGCTGTTAGGGGTTCTGCTAGTTTTTGGGTAAACAATTTAGCACATTTACCTTTTAGAATGGGGGCGCTTTCTGGACGCACTTTTAACCTTTCCTCCTTGCTACTCAACCATTTTTTGGTTTTTAATAGGATTGTTTTCCTTTTTAATTTTGCTATGATCCACCACGCTATCATTATGTTATCTGTCGGCGTTCTGTAAAACGTTTATTGAAAACTGAATCTGTATTTGGTGTCAATTGGTAAAAAGACTATGTGATGGTATACTTACACCCACAACTGAACCAATTAGGTCTTAGCAATAGTCGATTGTACGGAACTTTTTTTATCCTCAAACTAACATACTATGAAGCGTTGTCTTGTTTTGAGGTGTCTTCAGAGTATATTCTCTGTGTTTGGCGTCTTTTCCTTTGGTGTAAGGATAACCTGCATAAGTTGGAAGTTAAGGCATGTTTGAAGGCTTCAAGATAAAAATAAAAAATAAACTTGCCATGAAAAAACAGAGTCCTGCGAGGTTGTGGTTAAACTTAAAGAAAAAGGCATAGATGTCCAAACCGTCACGTTTGATGATTTGTATCCTGGAGCGTTAGATAAAGATGGAAATGATTTATTGTTTATGTCTGTGTTTGAACATGACATTTGGGCAACGTATTGTGGGGTGTGTCATTGTCTTGTGGAAAAGTATCGTTGAAACAAGATTTTGGTGGGTTGCGCAAATTGATGAAAGCACGATACTGAGGAGAGAGCAGTTCAAATAGAAGAGAAATTAGCTATAAGTGAAGTATTGTTGTAGTGGAAATTCTGCAAAAATTTTATGTTTGCTGTTTGGTTAATTGGTTCTTTAATCTGTTGTTGTCTGTTCATTCCTTTTTAAGCCTTATATAGCCGTCTTGAATAGCAAGCGAGTAAACGCTAAAGGTGATTAAAATGGCAGAGTCATTTAAACCGTTGAAAACAAAAAAACTTTGTATGCAGCCATATTTATCGTAGTGGTTGTTGTGGCAGTTTCAGTTACGGCATATATCTCTCTTCCCAATCAAACGCCTGAACCGGTTGTGGTCACTAACTTTAGTGACGGCGCGTGGGCAAACTATAGCTCGGAGTTCTATCAGAACGGGGTTTTTGTTTCCGAAGGAAACTTGATGGCATGGGTAAACGCTGGAACATACAACGACGCTGACTGCTGGGTGTACGTTGAAAACGAAACTTACACGCTTGAAGGCGGTATAGTGCAAAGTAACATTCAGACTTTCACAATAGATAAAACAACGTTTGTGGGCTTGCACCAGAAAAATGAGGTTTACGAAAACGGTGTTAATACCTACACAAAAGATTTTAACCCAGGCGAAGAGGGCTTTAACGATCAATTATTGATTTTAAGAGTAAGACAGTTCAAGCTACTGACAAAGCCATAACGGTTCCAGCGGGCACATTTAGCACAACTGAACACAATGGCATCTCAGTGTTCTTTGTTAACGGCGCTACATATGACGAAACTGTATGGATTAACCCTGATGTTCCATGTTGGGGTGTAGTTAAATTCCAATACTACCTATACGGCGCACTTGACACAATTTACGAGTTAGAATCATACGGGCCCTGAGCTTTCTATACGCTTTTCCTTATTTTTGCTCAGTTCCGCTTTACATAAAGAGTTAAAAAAAAATTTAGCCTTTACCAAAAAGAACATTTAGTAGTCGACAACAATACGTCAACAACCACCGTGAAAC
>JAAZFA010000298.1 GCA_012511995.1 Thermoproteota archaeon
GATTATGTAGCAAAAGTTAAAGAAACAAACGAAGTTTTTGACACTACAAAAGATGAAGTTGCAAAAACAGAACACCTTCATAAAGAAGGCGAAATCTATGAACCTAAACTTATCGTTATAGGCGAAGGTTGGGTTTTAAAAGCCCTTGATGACGCACTTCTAGACGTAGAAATAAGTAAAGAAACCACCGTAGAGATCCCATCGGACAAAGCTTTTGGTCCACGTGATCCAGAAAAAATTCGCCGTGTACCGATCAAACAACTCTACGCAAAAGAAATCAACCCGGTTGTTGGAGCACGTATTGAATTTCAAGGAAAAATGGCTACAGTGCGCTCTATAGGTGCAGGCAGAGTACTCTTAGATTTTAACCCTGCACTTGCAGGTCGAACACTTATCTATGACTTCACAGTAACCAAGAAACTCGATGCTCAAGAAGAAAAAATCGGTGCGTTAATTCACCGTAGAATTCCGATAGTTGAAGAAGACAAATTCAAGGTTACAGTTAAAACAAAGAACTTAACCATAGATATGCCCGAAGAAACCTTTTATATTGAAGGCGTTCAGATTGCTAAACGTGGCATTGCAATTGACATTCAAAAGTTTCTGCCAGACTTAGCTGAAACAAGGTTTGTTGAAACTTTTAAAGCTGAGCCTAAACCACAAGTAGTTGCTCCGGCAGCTGAAGCTAAACCGGATGAGGAAGCTACGGTTGAAGCGCCATAAGCGCCTTTTTCCTTTTAATCCTAGTTTTTTGATAAGAGTTAAATTTACCGATTTCGTTCGTAGTTAATGTCACTTTTACTATTGTAGTTGGAGGTGAAGAATCCAAGTTGGATCATACTTTAGTTCATTTTGAGATTCCAGCTAATGATTTGGAAAAGATTAGAGCTTTTTATGAACAAGTCTTCGGTTGGACAATAGTTCAAGTCGTTGGGCCAATAGAGTACTGGATAATCCAAACTGTCCCTGTAGATCCGAAGGGAATGTTGCTACGGTCAGGTGTAAATGGCGGTATGTATAAACGTCAGGCGCCCGAGAGTAAACCTATTAACTACTTTTCAGTAGAATCAATCAATGATTTCTTAGATAAGATAGTGAATCTTGGTGGAAAAGTAACACAACCAAAGCAAGAGGTTCCCGAAGTTGGTTGGATTGCAGCGGCAGAGGATCCTGAAGGAAACGCTTTTGCTCTTATTCAGCCAATTAAAGTTTAATTGATAATGCCTGTGGCTCTTGCTACTGTTTCGCAAGCATTATAGTTTAGTTTTAGTTTATGCAATATTGTGTATCGTTCGGGTCTTATTTCTGAAGCCATCTGCAAGGCTTTAACTATCTCATCTTCTTTTACACAGAGTTCTTCAGCGGTTGTTGGTGCTCCAATATGTTTTAGTGTTTTCTTGATTTTTTGCCAGTTTGATCCATGAAGGAATGAGGTCAGAATGGCGCCTACTCCGCATTGTTCACCATGCATTGCGTGATTGCTATTAATTAGATCTAGTGCATGACTGAAGAGGTGTTCTGATCCACTGCATGGGCGACTGCTCCCTCCGATACTCATTGCGACTCCACAGCTAATCAAAGCTTCCAACAGTACTCGTAAGCCTTCATTATCCTTGGTTGCTATTAGGTTTGCATTTGCGGTAACCAGTTTGGCGCTCATCAGTGCAAGGCTGGCTGCGTATCCACCGTAGTATTCGCCTTTTTCCGAGTGCGCTAGTTGCCAGTCTTTGACTGCAGTATATTTGGATATAATGTCTCCACATCCGCTTATGACAAATCGCCATGGTGCCTGCGATATTATTTCTATATCAGCGACGATTGCCATTGGTGACTGCGCTAGAACGCTGTAGGGTTTTTCTGAGCCTTTTATTGATGCCAATGGGCTGGCAATACCATCATGGCTGACAGTGGTTGGGATGCTTATGAACGGGAGGTTTTGGCTGGCGGAGCTGATTTTGGCTGCATCTATTATGGTTCCTCCGCCAACGCCGAAGAGAACGCGTGGTTTTTGTTCTCTGAGGGCTTTTTCTATATTGATTAAGTCGTCGACGGTCATAGATTTAACAAGTAAAAAGTCTGGAGTTAGACCAGCTTTTTCTAGTTCGTTTGAAACTTTTTCCCCTGCTATTTTGTAGCATTGGTTATCTGAGAGTATGAGTGCTTTTCCTTTAAGTCCTATTCTAGATACTACTTCTGGAATACGTTCTATGGTTCCGTTTCCAACTATGACTTCTCTGGGTAACTGCATATAATGGTAGTTTAGACTCAAAGGTACCACTGTAACTGGAAGTATGTTGGTTAGCTGTGTTTTAAAACGTTTGGGCACTCACTTGTTTTTTGAATCAACATAGATTCTCTATGTTCGAGTATTATTAGAAATTGCCTGCAAAATGAACCTTAAACCAATTGTTCATAAAACCTATAGAAAGGTGAGTATCATAATACTAATTTTGAATGAAACTGTGTTATGCTTATATCCAGCAATTGCAGTATCACTTTTCCTAGGAGACCAAAAAAGAATATGCCAGCCATTGAAATCGGCAGAATATGCGTCAAGCAAGGTGGTCGTGAATGCTGCACAAAATGTGTAATAATCGACGTCATGGACAAAAGCTTCGCCTTAATCACAGGCCCCAAAAAACTAACTGGAGTTAAACGCAGACGCGCCAACATTAACCACCTTATGCCCCTCGAGGACAAAATTGACATCAAACGGGGCGCATCAGATGACGAAGTAGCCCAAGCTATTGAAGCAGCAGGTAAAACCGAAGAAATGACGCAAATTTTCTAGGTATTTTTTTAAACTTTAATACCACGTCTTCTTTTTCTTACTTTAAACAGGAGATTTTGTCCCCGAATGCCCAGAACTCTTCCTCCGTGGGAAACAAAACGTGAATTACTTACCAAAGCAGAAGACCACACAGACCTAAAATACGGTTGCAAACCCTCAGAGCGCACTCCCAAGCAGTTTATCAAATATGGCACCATAAACCTTGACAAACCCGCGGGTCCCACAAGCCACGAAGTAGCGGCCTGGACGAAAAAAATCCTTAAACTTGAAACCATTGGCCATGGAGGAACACTCGACCCCAAAGTTACAGGAGTATTACCAATTACGTTGGAAGAGTCGACAAAGATGGTTCAGGCATTACTCCATAGTGGGAAAGAATACATTTGTGTACTCAAATTACATGGTGATGCTGATGAACCAACAATCAAACATGTCCTGTCCATATTTGAAGATGAAATCTACCAGCGACCTCCCCTACGCAGTTCTGTGAAACGCCAACTCCGCACAAGACGTATCTACTACATAGATTACATCGAAAAAGACGGGCGAAATGTCCTCTTTAAGGTAGGTTGCGAAGGTGGAACATACATTCGAAAACTATGTTATGACATAGGCGAAATA
>JAAZFA010000029.1 GCA_012511995.1 Thermoproteota archaeon
CAACCAGAACCTCCAAATAAACTAGAGAACGAAGTCAATCCTCCAAAAGATATTTTGATTGTTTGTTGCTCCGAATGTAAGGTAGAAATGACTCTAAAAAAAATCAAACTATACATCGACGTCGATACTTCCAGACAAACTGATGAAGTTCTTCGTCTTAATGCCTATTTATGTCCTTACTGTGGCAGAATTGAATTAAGAGCAAAATGAAGTCACGATAAATATGGTGTCGCAGTGTAGGTGGTGGTAAATTTCCCATAAAATACGCTCCTGCACCATCATCCGTTAGAGTAGGAGACGAAATAGAAGTAAACATCACGGAAAAAACCAAAGGTGGAAAAGGAATCATACAAATCCGAGGCTACTCCATCATTGCAAAAAGCTAAACTTCAAGACAGCATAAGAATAAGAATTATCAAAATAAACAAAAAACCAACCGGAGAATTAATACAGTAAAAAACAGAAGTGATCGTATGCCATTAAAGAAAATATCTCACCTAACATTGGGCATAATAGCAGCCATAACAGGGGCAGCTACTTTCCTTCTGCTTGTGTTACCATACGTACTGTTTCCACAACTCTACAATCCAAAAGCTAACGCCAGCATGGGTTACACTACACCAGCCACCCTAGAAGGGTGGATATTAGCAATCAGTGGGTTCATCCTATTGGGTATTACCATAATTTTTGTAAAACTATACAAAAACAAATAAAAATAATAAAATCAAGATTTTAGGCAAGACCCCGATTCCTATTTTGTGGCTTGAGAAGTGTGGTTCGCTAGGTAGCGACCCAGCCTTCGCAGCTAATAAGTAAAGATTCGCAAAAATTGCAAAGTGCCTTTTTCAGAAATCCTTAATTTTGATCGTCAAATCTCTTGTGCTGAGGTAGAATCATGCCTTCAGCAACAAGACGGTTCTCAGAACCCTGAGACTGTTTGAGTGATCATAGAAACTTTATGGTTCAGAGTGTAATGACATAATCGTGAAAAATAATGTTGAAACCCTTGGTAAATTCACGTGTTGTACCTCTAAAATCAAGAGGTTTGCGAATAATTCGATCAACATAGTTACAATGTTGATTGCAGAAGGCTTAATACTTCGCTGAGTAGAGGATTAAAATGAAGACTAAAAACCCGATATTGACTTTGAGTTGTTTAGAATGCGCTAAGAAAAATACTATTCCCCAATGGAGTGGTCAGTTATGGTGACCTTCTCTATACTTATCGCTCCTATATTGACCTTTACGTTAGCAATAATTATCGGTATAGCCTTCGGTTTTGCCCCGACTAAATTTAAGCAATCTAAAATGATTTATATGGTTGCTTTTTCTGTGGCCATTGGGGTTGTTTCTTTGATGCTGATTTTTGTTTTTGGTAGTGTACTTCGTGATTCAGTGTATTCGATTAGTTTGTTTAACACTTTTGCTGCATCATTTAGAGGTTTTGAAATGGCAATTATCAAGTATAATTCTGAAATTGTTGCAGCCACCCTTCTTGTTGTGATTCTTGAATTTGGTCTATTTTTGGGGTTTAGTCCTGTTTTTGTATTAAGAAATAAACAAGAACAACAAAATCCGACAGCTATATTAGATGAGCAATCAAAATCTAAAGAAACCCCCCGTAAAACGAATACCCCAGTAAATCCGTCAGTTCCCACGAGCCTTAACAAACCAATAATGTCATCTGAAGAGCCGGGGTTGCGACGAAATGAACAAAATATGATGGAACTCTTTCTTTATGGGAAAGTCAGCCAAATCATTCCGACTGTTAATCCGACTGAACCCGAAGGTTATAGTTATGAAGGTATCCCACAGTTGGATTGGGATACAAAACACTCTCGCCAAGTGCTAGATGCACTGGTTCGTAAGGGCTACTTGAGCGCTGAGTTGATTGATAAAGTGATTGTCTGTCAGACGTGTGGTTCAGGGAATGTTCGAGTCGTGAAAGTCTGTCCTGAATGTAATTCTTTGCGACTTCACAAAGAGGGTTTAATCGAGCACTTCTCCTGTGGTGCCGTTGAAAGGCAAAGCACGTTTGAGGGTAAAAATGGTGATTTAATTTGCCCCAAATGTCATGGTAAACTTCAGCTCATTGGCTCAGATTACCGTATATTGCCTCCTGCGTTCAAATGTTTGAGTTGTAACACGCTAAATAGCGAACCAAAATTACTTGTTAAATGTGGTGACTGTATATCCGTTGCAGATATAGACGATGAACCGGAAATCATGCTCTATAAGTATACTCTCAACC
>JAAZFA010000030.1 GCA_012511995.1 Thermoproteota archaeon
TCACAAGCCGAGGATGCGTCCAATGGTGTGACTTCTGTAGCACAGTACGCATGTTCGGCAGAGGATACCGTGTACGCAGTGCTAAACGAGTCGTAGACGAAATGGAAATGCTACACAACAAATATGGTCAAAGCCAATTCACCTTCTACGACGATGCATTCACCATTAACCGTAAACATACCATAACACTATGTCAAGATATTCTTGACCGAAAATTAAAAGTCGAATGGGATTGTGAAACACGTGTCGACGCAGTGGACAAAGAATTACTTGAAATCATGTATAAAGCCGGTTGCATTACAGTCTGGTTCGGTGTAGAATCTGGGTCAGAAAAAATTCTTGCAAAAATGAATAAAAAAATCAACCGGGAACAAGTCAAAGAAGCATTCAAGACAGCTCAAAACGCGGGATTAATGACAATCGCATCAGCCGTTATTGGCTTCCCAGGAGAAACTGAAGAAACCGCCTGGGAAACCATCAACTTCATCAATAGCCTTAACCCAAATGACATTGGCTGCTACATCGCCACGCCCTACCCTGGAACACCCATGTATGATGAGGTTATCAAAAACGGTTGGCTCCGAGTAACTGACTTCAACAAATACGACACAGCTACCCCCACCTTTGAAACTCCAGACCTCAGCATGGAGAAGCTAAAAGAGATTAAGTACAAAGCGCACCAAAAATTCTATCTTCGCCCAAGCTATGTGCTAAAAATGATACGTAAAGGTGGAACATACGGTCGATCAGGTCTAAAAACCTCAGCAGCCTATGCACTTCGTGCAATACACATTAAGCTTTCATAGACCATTTTATCTGTCACCATTTTGGATGTTTCAGTCTTTTGGTCTTCTAAGAAAGTAATATATGCTATCCAACAGTAAAATCATCCATCCAGGCTACCAAACATGAAAATTACACTCATCAATCCACCCTATCCACAAAGTGTCCATTCACACCCACCTTTCATTCCACTTGGCATTGGTTACCTTGCAGCAGTTGCCGAAAAAGCAGGTTATCAAGTAAAAGTCATCGATTGCCAGGCAGAAAAACTTACCTATGAAACCTTCAAAACACGTATAGCCCAAACCGCCTCTGACTTGATTGGTGTCACCTCTACAACACTACTTTATAAATCCGCTATGCGGATTCTTGCGATAGCTAAAGAAGTTCATCCAAACGCCATTACCGCTCTCGGTGGCAGCCATGGTACGTTTTGGGACAAAGAAACACTCGAAGAATACCCAGCAGTTGACATCGTTGTTCGTGGCGAAGGCGAAAAAACCATCGTTGATCTAGCTAATAAACTCGAAAAACATGCAAAACTTGATAGCGTCTTAGGCATTACTTACCGTAACGGCGATAAAATCCATCGTACCCAAGACCGACCATACATTAAAGACCTGGACAGCATACCCTTCCCAGCACATCATCTTATGTCATTAGACAACCTCAAACATAATGGTAAACTCCTTATCCCGCTTGTTAGCAGTCGCGGATGCGTATTCTGGTGTGACTTCTGTAGCACAGTACGGATATTCGGCAGAGGATACCGCATGAGAAGTGCTAAAAACGTCGTTGACGAAATGCAATTTGTGCATGACAAGTATGGTGTTGATCAAGTGACATTCTATGATGACGCTTTTAGTGTAGATCGTAACCGAGTGCTTGAAATCTGCAAGGAACTCCAAGCACGAAATCTAAAATTATTATGGGACTGCGGCACGCGCGTCGATATGGTTGATCGTGAACTAATGCAAATTATGCACAAATCAGGTTGTATCGCAGTTTGGATGGGCGTAGAATCTGGTTCTGAGGCAATATTGAGAGCGATGAATAAAAGTATTAAACTAGACCAAACGCTACAGGCATTCAAGACTGCGCACAAAGTGGGCTTAATAACAATCGCAAACGTAGTGTTAGGTTTTCCTGGCGAAACAGAGCATACAGCCAAAGAAACAATCAAATTTGTAAAAAAAGTAAACCCCGATGACGTAGGCTTCTACATTGCAACGCCTTACCCAGGAACCCCAATGTATGATCAAGTCATTAAGAACGGTTGGTTAAAAATCAAAGACTTTAACAAATTTGACACAGCCAACCCAACCTTCGAAACCCCACAGTTAAGTATGGAAAAAATCGCTGAACTTCGAGCTAAAGCCTATCAAGAATTCTACTTACGCCCAGGATACGTCCTACGTATGATGCGCAAGGGTGGAACATATGGAAAGTCGGCTGTTAAAACTTCAGGAGCTTATCTTCTTAGAGCACTACACCTGAAGTACTGGTAAATCTTTTTCTTTACTTCTCCTAATATAAGCAATTAACGTTAACACAGTAACCACTAAACCAAGCGAAGTCGTGATAGATACAAAGTTAATGCCAATAGGAGATAAACCTAGAAATAAACCAACAAGACCTGCTAACCCTAAACTTAGAGCAATAGACAATACAAGGTTTTCAACAAAATCAAGCCGATTCCTACCCAAGAATAATACATTTACTAAACAATATCCCGGTAAGAACACAACAAAAACAAAACCAAGCACATAACGGATTCCAACAAAGAAAGAGTCGCTTGAAATAAGATAAGTAGCCAATAAACTAAGAAACGTGAAAAAAAGAACAGTTACGAGCCATCTTTGTGGTTTCAAGAGAGCACTTCAAATCATATTGTTACAAAGAAAAAATAAAGGAGGGTTTACATGAATGCTTTGTAGATCGGGTGTGTTTCTTCTAGCGGCCTTGTTCCAAGGTCAGCTGCGGCAGATGCAATATATGTGTCTGTAACTGCAACCGCGGGGAAGACCCATTCAGCTTGTTCGGCTGGACCAATCATGAGCCAATTCGCGCCTGCCATTTGCATAATTGTGTTGGTTGAACACACAGTTCCTTTGCGGAATTCTTTAGCAATGTTTGCTTTGACCCAACCCATGGTTGTAACAACATTGCCGCTACCTAATCCAACGGGGTGACCATACTTCTCTTTCATGATGGGTATGGCTCTGACGGATATACCCATGTCTGGTTCAAACGCTGGAATTGCTGTGTCAACTAATGGTTTAGTAATTCCGCCTTTTTCGGCTAATGCTAAGGCTTCAACAATAACATTCATTTTGCCTTCAAGGGATGTATCTTTTGGGTCATCAGCAAGAACAATGGACATTGTAATGCCACTTTCTTTCAGGTTTGCAAGTTCAGCGTCAGTGACACCCTTATAGATTGAATTGTAAATGCATCTATCTGTCAAACCCATTTTCTTTGCCAAATTAGCGGCGGCCATACGTGTTCTTGGACTCATTGCATCTAGCATCAGTGGTGCATCAGTATGTTTCGGCACAAAGTCAACGTACTTTTCGAATGCAACTTCAGTTGTTCCGACGATATCGAGTGCGAATTTTACACCAGTAATGTCGCTTTGGGTCTGCATAGTATTAATGATATGTTCAGCAGCTTTCTCGTCAAAGATGCCTTTATTTGCATCTTGAACCATTTTTTGACCTAGCCAAAAAATTGAACCGATTAAGAAGGTCGGGTTCTCGCCTGGTTGACCACCAATCTTTGCAGTCCCAATCTCGTATATTTTTTGTTCTGTATTGAATTTAAAGGACATTATTTCCACATCTGATGGACTAGTTCTTCAGTGCTTTCTTTGCAAGTTCGGGAGCTTCTTCCTTGTTCTTGCCGAAGAGTGCACCGAATGCATCTGCGTCTTCTTTTTTAACGGCTGCGCCGCCCATGATTACGCCAACTTTGTCTTTTAGACCTGCTGCTTTTAAAAGTTCATCAAGTTTTGATAGATTGTTCTTTGCTGGAACTGTGTTTACTGAGAGTGCGATAAGGTTTGCATTGTTTTCCTTAACTTTGTCAATAAATACTTGTGGAGCGACGCTTTTTCCGACATCAATGGTTTTGAAACCTGCGCGTTTAAGACTACGGCGAACAGCTTCTTTGGCTGTATCGTGCATGTCTGGTTCAATGTTGCCAATAACGACGATGCCTAATGGATTCTCTGGTTCGGGTGGTTCTTTTTCCATCATAGATTTTAGCCACGACATATTAAACACCTTTTTCCTTTTGATACTCTGGGCTTTTTATACTCGAAATCAATATTTAACCTTTTACTAATTAACTAAACGATAGTATATTAAACGGGAAAGCAGATGCAAGAAACAAACAAAACATACACTTTGTTGTTGGCGGTCTTTATTTTTGCATTTGTTTACCGTATGATTCTGCTGCTCTGGGACGGTTTTCCTCCTGGAGCCGACATTGGCCTGCATAATAGTGTTATTCACTCAATAACTGGTACTGGCAGTACCGATTTTCTGTATAATTATTATCATATGGGCGGCGGCCCTTCTCTGACTTTTCCAGGTTACCATATTTTTACTGCATGCATCATTATATTTACTGGGTTAACTGAATATGTTGCACACGCAACAGTCGCTGCATTATTTTCAGCCCTGCTTGTATTAGTAGCGTTTTTTATTACAAAAAAAGTATGGTCAACCTCA
>JAAZFA010000299.1 GCA_012511995.1 Thermoproteota archaeon
CAAGCGGTACCCCCCATATAGGCTATCAGGACGCTTCGAACAACAATTTAGTTTATGTTGTGCGTTCAGGTTATAAATGGAACCATAAAATTGTAGAACCTACGGAGAACTATGGTGCTTATCCCTGTTTGGACCTAGATATTTACGATCAACTGCATATCAGCTATAACGACCAAGATGGCGCCCGCTTAAAATACGCCAACGGATTCACGAACCTATTGTCTGACGGATTACTCCAAGAAACCCCTGATCCAACTACCTCTATAATAGACTCGAACTTTATTCGTAATAACTTGATAATTACTGGCGTATTTGTATTGTACTTGTGGTATTAACAGTTATTTCATTCAAGAAGTACCGCACCCAGAAGCCTAACAGGAAAAGGAAACTACAGTTTGGTAAAGAAAGGTAAACCTCGTAATCTATAAACCATAGCCAACTAGCTTAACCCTGTTTTCTGCATTTTTCACAGATTGTTTGTATTTCGAAGTGGTTGCCAAGTAGTTTTGTTTTTAACTCTTTTTTCAATTGCAAAAGGAAATTTTCGACGTTTTTTGATTGGTAATCAGAAATTGCCCCACAATTCTGGCATATTATGTTTATGTGTGGCGTTTTGTCAGGTTCATATCTTGATACGCCGTTGTTGCATCTGAGTTCCTGTAGTAGTTCAATTTTTGTGAGTAAGTGTAGTGTATGATATACTGTTGTTAAACTTAGTGTTGGGAATTTTTTTTGTACTTCTTGATATATTTGGTCAACTGTTGGGTGTTCTTTATTGGCGAGAATTTTTTCGTAAATAGCAAGGCGTTGAGGTGTAACTTTAAAGCCTTTTTCTCTTAGCATCTCTATTAGCTTTTTAGTATCCATACTGTAACTAGTTATATTACGGGTTAATAAAATCATTTCTATGTGATAAGAAAAGTTAATTAATAATCATTATAGTATATTTTGTTGGGTTTTGTATGACTGAACAATCTAAGAAGAAATTAACAACAGCGGCAGGCGCACCAGTATCAGATAATCAAAACGCCTTAACCGCTGGTCCAAGAGGACCAATGTTGCTCCAAGACGTTTGGTTCCTCGAAAAGTTAGCGCATTTTGACAGAGAAGTTATCCCTGAAAGGAGGATGCACGCTAAAGGCTCAGGTGCTTACGGCATATTCATTGTAACACATGATATAACAAAATACACTAAGGCAAAAATATTCTCTGAAGTCGGTAAAAAAACTGAAATGTTTGTTCGCTTCTCAACAGTCGCTGGAGAAAGAGGCGCAGCTGACGCAGAGCGCGACATCCGTGGGTTTGCCATGAAATTCTACACTGAAGAAGGTAATTGGGATCTTGTAGGAAATAATACACCCGTCTTTTTCCTCCGCGACCCCCTTAAATTTCCAGACTTGAACCATGCAATAAAAAGAGATCCAAGGACAAACATGAGGAGTGCAAAGAATAATTGGGACTTTTGGTCATCGCTTCCTGAAGCACTGCATCAAGTTACTATTACCATGAGCGATAGAGGTATCCCATTTTCGTATAGGCATATGCATGGCTTTAGCAGTCATACCTACAGTATGATCAATGCTAAGAATGAACGGGTATGGGTAAAGTTCCATTTTGTAACCCAACAAGGTATAAAAAACCTCACTGATGCTGAAGCCGAAGCTATCATTGCAAAAGATCGTGAGAGTCATCAACGCGACCTTTATGATAGCATTGAACGCGGTGAATTCCCCCGTTGGAAACTGTTTATTCAAGTAATGACTGAAGAGCAAGCAAAGAAAATGCCCTACAACCCATTCGACTTAACCAAAGTATGGTATCACAAAGAATTTCCGCTCATAGAAGTCGGCTATTTTGAGTTGAACCGTAACCCTGAAAACTATTTTGCAGAAGTCGAACAGTCAGCCTTCAACCCTGCCCACATAGTTCCAGGCATCGGATTTTCACCTGACAAAATGTTACAGGGCAGGCTTTTTTCGTACGGTGATACACAACGCTACAGACTGGGGGTAAATCACCACCAAATACCTGTAAATGCTCCTAGATGTCCGATGAACAGTTACCACAGAGATGGTCAGATGAGAGTTAACAACAATGCAGGCAGCACTATTGGTTATGAACCAAA
>JAAZFA010000300.1 GCA_012511995.1 Thermoproteota archaeon
AGCAGAAAATCCTATAGAGGAGAGCAGGCAATTGAGCCTATTCGATATCGTTGTAGAAAGAGAACTAGACAAATAGTGGGGTGATTGGTTTGTTGGATTATAGCAAGTCATTCATAGAAGTTCAATTCCCAGTTTCCAAGGTATCCAAAGAGAGTTACAAAGAGAGAAAAGCCGTTCAAAGCCAAACGCTACCAAGGTTGGGTAAGTGGTGGGGGCGGAAACCTCTGATTTTGGTTAGGGCGGCCTTATTAGGTTTGTTGATGCCCGTGAGCGATAATCCCGAGAAGGATCGGGATGTCTTTCTAAAGGTGTTGACAATGGATGAATCGGGTCTTGAAAAACGAAAGATAAAGAACATCCCAACGAAAGAACTGTGGAAGCTGTTGACTCCTAACGAGCGAAAGATCTTTCTTGAGGACAATAAGGGTAAAGTAGTTTGGGCAAAGGATTTGACTGGAGACGAAAAGCAATCTGTTCAATTGCTTGCCTTTAAGAGGATGTCGTACGATGAAAAACTTGACTATTGCTGTCGCCCTGAGCAAACCCCTGGTCTTCTGGATGAAGAATGGGATGAAATCAACGTTCGTTACGATACCACAGCGAAGAACATTAGCGATTTTATAAGGCAACTAGGCGTCAAACGGTTCGGCAATTTTCCGATAGTAGGAGATTGCTTTTCGGGGGGAGGGAGTGTTCCATTTGAGGCGACCAGGTTGGGAACTGATGTATACGCTTCAGATCTGAACCCCATAGCAGGATTGTTGACATGGGTAGCACTCCAGTTAACGCAATGCTCCGATGCAGACATCCAGGGCCTTCGCAAGTTTCAAGAAGAAGTATTTGATTTGGTAGTTAGGAGAGTAACTGAATGGGGGATCGAACACGATGAAAGTGGAGACATGGCCAATGCTTTTCTCTACTGTACGGAGGCCAGATGTCCTGAGTGCGGATATACGGTTCCATTAGCAGCGTCCTGGGTAGTGGGTCCAAGTAGCGGCGTTGTAGCTTTATTGGTGGATAACGGAAATAAGGGTTTCGACATCGAAATCGTACCTGGGGCTTCAAAGAAGCAAATGGGTCTTGCTAGAAGTTTAGCAACTTTAAAAAATGGAAACCTAGTTTGTCCTAACCCTGAGTGTGAGACTCATACCCCGATAGCTGCCATTAGGGGAGACAGAAAAGTTGACGGAACCATTATTTCTGGTCTAAGAGAGTGGGAACCGACGCAGTTTGTTTCAAGGCCCGATGATGTGTTTCACGAAAGGCTCTATTGCATTCGTTATGAGCGTGAGTACTTGGACGATAGTGGGAAGACAAAAACCGAAAGATACTACCGAGCCCCTAACAAGTCAGACTTGGAGCGGGAAGAGACAGTAGAACGTTTGCTCAGGGAGCGTTTTGACGATTGGCAAACCAAAGGTTATCTACCAACAAGCAGGATCGAATCTGGCTACAATACCGATCAACCGTTGAGGGAAAGAGGTTGGACGTATTGGCACCACCTCTTTACGCCGCGTCAGCTACTTGTACATGGGCTGTTCATGGAGACGGTCGATGACGTTTCTGGAAGTCGTTTACAGAAAGCCATCGGATTACTTGGGATTAACAGATGTCTAGACTGGAATAGCAGGTTATGTCGATGGGGTGTGGGTGCGGCTCGAGAATCTATTGCTCAAACCTTCTATAACCAAGCTTTTAATACATTCTTCAACTATGCAGGAAAAGGCTTAGGTTTACTTAAGGGATCTTGGTACATAGAGCCTGAACGCGCTCTTTCTGAGGGGAAGCTTTCTGTTGATGTGCTGGATGCAAGAAAAATCGATCACGACGTTGATCTTTGGATCACTGATCCCCCATACGCGGATGCTGTTAATTATCATGAACTGAGTGAGTTTTTCTTAGCTTGGGATAAGAAGGCATTAAAGGGCTTGTTTCCAAGTTGGCCAATCGATAGCCGCAGGCCGTTAGCAATAAAAGGGATTGGCTACAACTTTAGTGATAGCATGATTGAGGTATACAGAAATTTAACGGCTCACATGTCCCGAAACGGATTGCAGATCGTAATGTTTACACATCAGAACGTAAGTGTATGGGCAGATCTGGCTTTAATTCTTTGGTCCTCGGGACTTAAGGTAACCGCTGCATGGAACATTGCCACCGAAACAGAATCTGGCGGCATAAAAGATGGAAACTATGTAAAAGGAACGGTCTTGCTTGTCTTGAGGAAGCAAGCTTCGGATGTTAGGGCGTATTTAGATGAACTGTACCCAGAGATAGAAGAACAGGTACGGATGCAAATCGATAACATGAAGGCACTCGATGATAAAGAAGATCCTAATTTTAGCGATGCGGACTATCTGCTTGCAGCCTATGCTGCGTCACTTAAGGTCTTGACGTCATACAAGCAGATTGAAGATATAGATGTTGCTTATGAGTTATCGAAGGAACGGAAAAGTGGAGATGAATCGCCTATAGAACAGATCATCAATCAGGCCGTTAAAATAGCCTATGACTATCTGACCCCTAGTGGATTTGATTCCTACTCAT
>JAAZFA010000301.1 GCA_012511995.1 Thermoproteota archaeon
AGGGGTTTGTCGCGTGCATACTTGTCATTGATGTAGCCACTTAATATAAGAACACCTTTAGTATGGATAGGACCACCCATTTTTGCTTCGCGTTCTATGTCGACCACACCTTCCCGTCCTAGACCGATGCTTGCGGTTACACGTGAGGGTATTCCAAAGGCAAAGTCACCTATACCCATAACTGATAGCCCGTTTACCTGACCCACTTTATGTTGATGTGTATCAATTAAAAAGAAGCCTCTGGCAATCATTTCTTGGATTTTTTCTTGGACTAGTTTCGAACGGTATATCTTTTCCTCAATAGACTTTTTCACATGTTCCGCGTTGATGAATTCTGAGTTATCTTGTGAAGCATAATAATTTGCCTCACGAATGACGTCAGCGACACGCGAAAACTGAGTTGATAACTTAATCTGGTCCTCAACTATTCGAGAACTGTATTCAACAAGTTTCGCTAAAGCTCCGCCGTTAAGGTGTTTGAGTTTTTCTTTTTCACATAACCCGCATACAAATGCCGCATACTGGCTTATTTTCTCTTCATTACGCGGCATTGAGATATCAAATTCTGCTTTGATCTTAAACAATTCTCGGAAATCTTGGTCTAGGCTAAACATCAGTTGGTAAACGTAAGGATCCCCAATTAGGATTACCTTGGCGCTTAAGGGTATAGGTTGCGGCTTTAGGCTTTTAACACTCAGAAAACCATAGCGTTCCTCAGGTTCTTCGATGTACATTTTTTTGTCGCGAATATCACGTTTAAGTCCATCGTAGGAGAAGAGGTTCCTCAGCAGGTCCTCGACGGGTATAATGAGATATCCACCGTTTGCTTTCTGGATTGACCCTGCTCTAATCATTGTGAAGTCAGTTGTTAATGCCCCAAATTGAGCTTCCTTTTCAGTTCGACCTAAAAGATTATGATACGTAGGGTTTGTTTCCATGATGACTGGTGCGCCTGTAGTTTCAGAGTTGTCGATAACTATATTTACATTATATTTCTTGTAGGGTTCTTCACGTAACCATGGCATAGGAAATGCTAGTTGCTGTTGTTGCTGTCCTCCACTGCCTCTCCGAATAAACTGGGTTAAATTATCTAAAATATCATTTTCAACAGCTTTAAGATAACTTGAGATGTCTTTATTATCCTGGTACTTTTCCCGTAAATTCTGTACTTGATTACCAATAGCGTATAAAGCGACTTCTTTGTTAAGCTTTTTAATAGTCTCACGAATTTCCCTCTCCATATCAATTAGTTGTCGCATAACTGCAGAGAATTCTTTTTCAAGCTTCTCACGCTTTTCTGATAGCTTATCTTTCATACTTTGGGGTAAAGCTAGTAGCTCTTCGTCAGTAAGTGGTTTACCATCAAGGACTGGTACAAGCAAGATACCAATCGGGGTGGTTTGGATTACGAACCCCTCACTCTGTGCTTTCGCGTTTAATCTGTCGATCACCCCCTTACGGCGGCTTTCTAACTCTTGTAATGTTGCTTCTCTTTTAGTCACGTAATCCTCACTTTCAAACGCCTTTGGCAATGAATTCTTGACGTTTTCAATATAATTCTTCATATCTTCTTGGAACTCTTTGCCTTTTCCCGGTGGCAATTCAATCGCTTTTGGTTCATATTGGTTACTAAAGTTGTTCACATAACACCAGTCAGAGGGTACAGATTGAACTTTAGCTTGGGCTTCAACGAAGGCCTTTACAGCAGTTTTGCGACCAGTACCAGGGTAACCTGCTACATAAATGTTGAAGCCATGGTTCTTAATCCCTAAACCAAACCTCAAGGCTCGGACTGCACGATCTTGCCCGATAATTTCAGCTAATGGGATCAATCCTTTCGTTGATTCGCACTGCATAAAATTTACATCACAGATATTCCTGAGTTTCTCTACTGGTAGCTTGTTTATCAAAATAATACCTCCAAAATTACAATAAGAAGTACACACATTGACCTTTTAACTTTTACCCGAAACAACTTGTGTAGTAGATACCTCTTTTTAGGTCAAATATCTTGTTTTATTTTTTTGGACCTGATCTGATCAAATATACCTCACAGGATTGGAGATTTTTGTTTAAGAATCAGTCGCGCTTTTTTTATAAGATAAACTCCAGTATTATCTTTTGCCTGGATTTCAGACTCGAGTACTTCAATTTTTTTTCTAAACAGTGGTGCATCTAGGACTGTTGTTTCAATTTCACCACCTTCACCTGATGGATTTAACCCAAATTTTTTTTGCAAGTTAGCCAACCGCTCGATAATTTGAGCGTCGATCTGTCTGCCTAGCCATGATGCGTCGAGAGGATAAGCGAAAATACCTGATATAATGACTTCAAAATTGTGCTGGATAAGCGTTTCAAGCAGCGCTTTCTGGTTATACTTCCAAAGCGGATTGCAACATTTCAGGCTAAGCCGATTACAGATGTTTTGGATCCTAGATGACTGATAGACCGACTCAACTGTACCAGTTACTA
>JAAZFA010000302.1 GCA_012511995.1 Thermoproteota archaeon
AATCAGGACCTCAAAAGAGTCGAGGATGCGGTTGTTGCAGCTAAGAAGGTGGGTTTGGGGGTGGGCTGCTTTTTTGTCATGGGGTTAATCGGAGAAACAAAAGCTGACATCGAAAAAACAATTCAGTTTGCCTACAAGTTAAAGCATTTAGGTGCTGAAAGCTTCATTTTCAGTATTGCAATGCCTCTATATGATACCCCATTCTATGAGCAGGCAAAGGTTGGCATGTTCCTACGCGACGGTTTCTGTGATTATGCATTAGCGGCAACGGAACCACTAGTGGAGACACCCGAGTTTACGGCTGAAGAAATAACTGAGTTATGCGTGAAGGCAAACGCAATTAATCGAATGCTTACCCCGAAAAAAGTGCAAAAGGCTACGCGCCATCCATATAAAACTTTAAAGATGTAGTTTAAAAAATGAGTCTGGTTACATTTTTACAATCAAGATCCTGGTCCTCCACAACTGGACTGGCTTCAATAAATAGCCAAAAAGGTTCTTAGTATGCTATCTTTTTTATTGGTCAACATATTTTTGAGGCAAGAGCTTGATTGGCAAGCTGTTCTCTTATTAATACCGCCTTCACGATCCAGCGCCTTGCTTTTCTGCAATAAGCAACTCAAGTATCTCTTTCATCTTCAAAGCATCTACATCTAGAATTGGTGACTCACAAATTACCACAGGGTGCATTTCAAATTCCAATATTACTTTTGCTAGCATGGAAAAATCAGGTCCATATGCTGCTTCGTCAAGTGTATGATGACGTTTTTCACCTGAACTGCCAAATTCAATTTTAGAAAAGTGGCAATGCATATTTCGTAACGCTTGTATGCCAAGTTCTCGCTCAATTTTCAAGGCGATTTGACGAATATCATCTACTGTTTTTAAAGCGCCGTGATGGAGTGCATGTAGATGACCCCAATCAACTACTAGTTGTGTATTGTCTATTTCTTTGTTGATAGTTATGATTTCATCTATTGTGCCTACTTGTGACTTGCGTCCCATTGTCTCTGGACCAAGCTTTGCTTTTAACCCAAAAGACTTCATTTTAGAGGATACCTCTTTGAGCGCTGAAATACACGTCTTCAATGCATAATCTTTCTCGAACCGACCGTAAAAACCAGTATGAAATACCACAACATAGGCATTCATCCAGTCGGCGGCGGTTGCCGCTGCTAAAATTCGTTCTTTGCTAGCTTCAACAACTTCTTTTTTACCTGCAAGGTTGATGAAGTAGCTGCCATGCATACTTAATTTGACATCGTTTTTCTTTGCTTCTTCCCCAAGTCTTTGGGCATCAACTTGTTTTATTTGTGGTTTTGTACCCCACCGTGAAGCTTGGTACTCAAAAGCATCCAACCCTTCTTCGTGAAGAAGTCTTGGGACATCTGAAGTGGTAGCCCCTATTAATCGGAACATAGGTGGTACACCTGCGGGACCAAAACGTGTGAACTCAGTCATCAAGGATCATTACTCTTAAGGTGGTTGTTTGATCATTAAGGCTTTCTCTTTAGAATAAACTTGTGATAGTAGGAATCGACACAAAGAAAGATATGTAAATTGCTCCTACTAAGACGCCGATAGAGAGCGCCAATAATGCATAGTCTCCCTTGTGCAATTTTAATGAAAAAAGATTTGTTCTTTTTTTACTTGCACCCCAAGCCCGTGACTCCATTGCCTCCGCCAATTCGAGGCTTCTGCGAATGGCACTAACGATCAAAGGAATGAGCACCGGTATATAGTTTCGGATACGTTTCAAAAGGTTTCCTTTTTCAAGTTCAAGTCCTCTAGCTTTTTGTGCATCCATAATAGTCTGAGCTTCCTCTGCTAAGACTGGGACAAAGCGCACGGCAGTAGTAAAAGCAAACGCGAACTCATATGGGACTCTAGATTGTTCCAATGCTAGCCCTAAATGGTCGGGCGAAGTAGTTAGAAAGAAGACTGAAAAAGATTCGATAAGTACGACAAATCGCAACGTCAAAGCGATAGCAGCTTCAATGTTTGAAGCTAAGAGGGTGAAATTGTTCCCAAAGTATGATGTAACTATATTTATAATAAAAATAAACAGTGCCAAAAAGGCTGCACCTCGAAGAGATCGAACCCATTGCTTTTGAACTTTAGCTACAAACACAAACGGTAGCTGCATCACAAATAGTACCATCAACGGAATAATACTTGAAAACAAGATTGCAGAGACGAAGATAACGATGACATATATGAATTTCATTCGGGGATCCAAGTTGTGTACGGGTGAAGTGACTTTTCGGAATTTTAATCCGTCAAAGACACTCATTTGTTCAATCGCTCCCTCACTTTAAGAAGCAAAGCTTTGGCTTCATAGATGTCTATGATGTTTTTGGGCAAGCCTAACGCTCCAAGTTTAGTGAATACCTCTGCAATCTGAGGCAACACTATAGACGATAACTCTAACATAACAGGGTCGGTTAAGATCGCTGTTCCGATGCCGTCAGCAATAATTTTGCCATCCTTCATGAGTATTACACGAGGGTTGCACTCCGCTACGAACTCGACATCATGTGTAACTATGACGATTGTTTTTTTCTGCGCCTTCATTTGCATGATGAATTGCCGGAGTTTTTCCTTTTGTTCATGATCCTGTCCGATAGTTGGTTCATCTAATATTAGCGTCTGAGGATCCCATGCAAGCACAGAAGCTAATGCAACACGTTTACGTTCTCCGCCGCTAAGTAGAAACGGAGACGTTTTCCGGTATTGGTTAATAGATAGTAACTCAAGAGCCCACGTAACACGGTCTTCGATAATCTTTTTATCAAAACAAAAATTTTTTAATGCAAAAGAGATTTCTTCTTCAACAGTTTCACTGAAAAGTTGGTGATCAGGATTTTGAAACACAAAACCAACATTTCTAGCTAATGAAGCAACACTAGTTTTAGTGGTATCTACTCCATCAACCTTAACTCTACCCTGTGTTGGTTTGAGAAGACCGTTGAAATGCTTAATAAAAGTTGATTTACCTGCACCATTCTGCCCCATTATAGCGACGAATTCACCGTCTTTAATCGTTATTGAGACACCTTTTAGGGCTTCTACTTTATTTGGATAACTATAATGAATATCTTCAGCTTCAATCATCTATGCTCTAGTGCCTCCAGTAGTTGTTCTGCCAATTCATCAGAGGAAAGAGGGATTTTGCCTCCTAACTGGAAGCCTTCTTTTTTTAATAGTTGATAGAGTAGGGTTGCCTTTGGGATGCCGACACCTATTAGGCGTGTTTCTTCTTTGTTTAGAATTTCTCTGGGGTCGCCTTCTAGGCGGATAGTGCCTTGATCCATCAAAATGAGGTGATCGGTGTACTTGGCAGTTAAATCAAGCCTGTGTTCTACTAGAATAACAGTTATGCCTTGCTCTTTGTTTAGACGATAGATTACATCAAAGATTTTTTGTGCGCTAAGAGGATCCAAAAAAGAAGTTGGTTCATCTAAGACGATGATTTCTGGTTCCATTGCAAGCACCGAGGCAATTGCGACTCTTTGCTGTTGCCCACCGCTAATTTCATGAGGTGAGCGTTCACGAATTTCATAGATGCCTGTTTGGTTAAGTGCCCAGTCAACTTTCTTTCTCATCTCTTCTCTATCTACGGCATTATTCTCTAAACCGAATGCTACATCTTTTTCTACAGAAAGGGCAAAAAGTTGATTTTCTGGATTTTGAAACACTAATCCAACGTGTTTGGCCATTTCATATGTGTGGCGCTCAAATGTGTTTATACCTGCTACGGTTACTTCGCCTTTTATTTCGCCTTGATAGAAATGTGGTATTAATCCATTGAAGCATCGGCACAAAGTGGTCTTGCCACACCCACTTGGACCAGTTATCAAGACGAATTCTCCTTTTTCTATCTTTATTGTCACATCATATACTGAAGGTTTTGATGCGCCTGGATAGGTGTAGGTAAGGTTTTTGATGTCTATTAGCGCCATTTTATGTGCCTGCTCTACTTAAGCGTGATTAATTGCTAATTTAAGCGTAGCTACCCAGTTTTGGGTTTTCTGTTTTAGGAAAGATTTGTGATAATTAAGAATTTCCCTTATAATGTTTAAATAAAATGTGTTTATTTAAACAGTTATTACTGGGGTTTTATAATTTTCTGCTTTAAAAGCTTCAAACAATGCTTGAGTGCATCTTGAATTTCCCCTTTACCGCTGACACCTGCAGCCATCGCATGCCCGCCGCCTACACCGCTTAG
>JAAZFA010000303.1 GCA_012511995.1 Thermoproteota archaeon
CAGTTAAAATAAGTTATTGAATATAGGAAAGCCTAAAAAAGAATAACAAGAAAAGGTAGAATTGACCTCTTGGAGCTTACATCCAATTTTGACCCGCTTTCCGTTGCAGAATAACGCGTTTCTCATAATTGCGTCTGCTTCGGTTTTTGGGGCTTGGAGAGATTCTCTCTTTCGCCTCTACTTTGGGCGTTTGAGAACGTACTTTTCCAGCTTTTGAGAGTGAACCGTGAGTTGGCATATCATTACACCTTTTGCACAATAAGTTGAAATGTCACACTTAAACCTTTAGCTACCGAAAACAACAATTTCAGTAGATTTGGATAATTAATTCATCTATTAATTTATAGAGTTTCAAAACATTTTACTGAAAAGCGAAATAGTGCATCAACATTGAACATCAAAAAAAGGTGGAAGGAACTAGTTTCGTTTAACCGAAGTTTAATTTTCCACTCATTTCAGGTACAGGCCAAGTCTAAGCCTTATTGTTGGCGGCACACCTAAGCGATGTCTCTATCGCAGACAGATCCTTGGCCGCTTTGAACCTGCCTCCTCAAGACTTAGATGCTTCAACACTAAGCAATGATCCAGCACAATGAAGCGGAGTCTTGGTCGCATCCCAACCATTCTCTGGTCCAATCAGGATGCATCTGCGCCTCAGTGCATTGCTGCTAAAGCTTGCTCCTTGACCTGCAATAGCATTGAAGAACTTCATATTTTATATATTTTGCGACATTTATGCGCCAAAACACAATAAATTTGTATTAAATGGGACATATACGAGAAACAGGTTAAACAGAACTCTTCAATCCACCATATCTCTCCATAGCGACCTTAACTATTTCACTGGTCTCATGCGCATTTTTCCATTCTTTAACCTTCACCCATTTGTGGGGTTCAAGCCGCTTATAAGTTTCAAAGAATTCCTGAATTTCTACTAAGCGATGCTTATGAACATCGTCAATATCATGGCAACCTGCAAACCGAGCATCATTCTCTAAAACTGAAAGAATTTTTGAATCTACCCCCGCTTCATCCTCAATTATTAGAGCACCAATTACCCGAACTTTGACTATGCAACCCATCGTAAGAGGAGCATGGCTTAACACCATAATATCTAGAGGGTCACCATCGTCAGACCACGTTTGAGGAACAAAACCATATTCGACAGGGAACACAACAGAGGAGGGAATGATTCTATCTAATACGAAAGCTTCCCAGGTTGTGTCGTATTCGTATTTGTCTCGTGAGCCACTTGCAACCTCAATAACCATGTTTAGGAGGTAAGGAGGGTTGTCACCAGCAGGAATATGTTTCCAGAAATTCATCGCGAATCAGCTTATTAGCAACTGTTCGACGATTTAAACATTAACAGATCGAACACAAACAATTTTGAAGTATTTTAGGTGCAACCGCACATTAAGAACCCGAAAAAGTAGCTGTCTGCTAGGTCAGACAACGCCGGGTCAGCTACTACTGCAGAAACCTAAAAACCAGTGCTAACCCCACATACATTAATGATGTAGGTCCTCATCCTCATCTCAACCTAACCCAACATGGAGCAACATAGAGGACGAGAACAAAAAAACCACTTTCTCATCCCAACACAAACACAAAAAACCTCTAACCCAAAAAAGAAACCGCAAAAACAGCCAAAACATATGATGAGGACCTCCGGGCAAACTTATCCTCATAAACAGAAAGAAAAATGTTAGTTCAACTTATTCATCACCGTAAAAAATCATTAATTATCGGCTTATTCAACGTAAATCGCAGGCTGATACGGTATGGCCATTGCTGCTCGACCTTTAGGATCAAAACATTTCACATCAGATTCACTGAACACTTGAATTTCAGCATTGAAACGGTCATTAAAGAATTTGACTGCATCCCTAAGAATTGTCTTTTCATCAACTACCCCAATCTTGACCATGTTTGCTTTACGGTCACCTGAAACTTTAGTAAGAGCCTTGATGATTTTTGGCACCATCGATGCGATAGCTTTCATATGAGGTTTAAGCGAGGTATCTGACGTGAATTCTTTCATTAACTCGTTTATTTTTGCCTGACCAAAAATCGTTTTCTTTACAATCTTTAAATATACTTGCCACTTCCAGGAAACTGCAGTATAATAAACGATTTTTACTGGCTCAATTTTCATTGCCTTCAAAATATTGTTAGTATCAGCCATGACATCAATCACAAGATTCTCCTGTTCCTCGGCAGCAACATCTATTTTCGCATAATCATAAATCGGCCACTTAGCAACACTTATGAAACCTTCTTCACCGGTTTGGCTCCATAGTTCTTCACACATAAACGGTGCAAAAGGCGCAAGCATTTTCAACCAGTCTTTAACTACACCACCAAGCACTTTAGCGCTAGTATTACCCTTACGTTGAATATACCAGCGCAGGTCATTCCAGGTTTCAAACAACGCAGTCTGTAACGCCGTTCTCGTCTTAAGCTCGTCAAGAGCCATCGTAACAGCTTTTATCCGCTGTTGTAACCGACTCTGCAACCAACCCTCAAGTGCAGTATTATCGTCATTCTTTGCAGTCACAATAATACTTTCTGCAAAAGTCATCAAACCATCAAATTTGTTTTTAAGATCATAAACATTATCAGCCCTCCAGTCAGGATCATCCATACCCTCCGCACCCAAGAGTAAACCACACCGAGTAGCATCAGCGCCGTACTTTTCTACTGCTCCTTTCATTGTAATGAAGTTCCCTTTACTCTTGTGCATACTTTGACCTTCAACCATTAACATACCGTTAACGCCAAAGCCTTTGGGCCAAAATTGAGGGGGAAACAAGGCAGCATGGTGGAATATACAAAAGCTCAAGTGATTAGGCACCAACTCCTTGGCACTATTGCGAAGATCAAAAGGATACCAGTAAAGAAACTCGTTTCTCATTGAGACCAGTAATTCTGAGTCAATGCCAGTAGTTTTGCTGAGTTCTTTAACGTCACCCTTGTTTAAAAAAATATAATCAAAAATTTCAGGAGTTAAGGATTCAGGCTTGATATCGTTCTGTCTGATATATTTGTTGATGGTATAAAACGACATATATAC
Source organism: Thermoproteota archaeon (assembly GCA_012511995.1). Taxonomy (GTDB): domain Archaea; phylum Thermoproteota; class Bathyarchaeia; order Bathyarchaeales; family Bathycorpusculaceae; genus Bathycorpusculum. The sequence continues at coordinate 3,077 of JAAZFA010000303.1, forward strand.
AGTACTGTCGCTAAGAGTTTCAATTATCCAGCCTTCACCCCATGGTAAAGGCGTACCAAAACCAGTAGTTCTTGCACATGCCCATTCCCTTAACCAGTCGACCACTGTGTTAAACCATGGTTTTGCTACTTCAGGGTAAATACTCATCTGGGCAATTACCTGTTTAGCCAACTCTTTCCAGTGCGGGTCAGAATAATTTAGGAACCATTGATCTGAAAGAACCTTAACGATACACTGAGTCATACAACGACAAACAACCTGTGAAGATAAGTCAACCATACTATCTGCAAAACCAGCTTTTTTGAAGTCACTAATTAGTACGTCTTTAACTTCTCGGATTGACTTACCAGCATATTGACCACAAGTCTCTTTCAGCTTACCGCTATGAAATTCTTTCTTGTAAAGTTCCTTGGTAGCATCTTCAGCTTTGGCATCGTTTTGATCTTTAATACCCATCTGTTCAACTATTTCAACGGCTGGATATTCCCCAAACCCTTCAACTTTAATGATAGAAATTGGTTTAATCGCCCTAACTACCTCCATGCCTATGCCAAATTGTGCAAGAACCTCAGGTTTTTGCTGTAAATCACGTAACGCCAAATAATCATAAGGGGCATGTGCTGGGACACTGTAAACTAGTCCAGTCGCAGTTTTAGGGTCAACAAACCAACCCGGCAAAATCGGGAACTCACGCCGAGTAATTGGATTAGTGAATGTTTTACCAACGAGTTCTTTACCTTTAAAACTACGTTTGACTACGACTTTACGTTCTTGATCTGTTAGTTTTTCTGCAGCTTCTTTGCTGATTATCCAACACTCACTGCCAACTTCTGCTTCAACATAATCTACATCAGGATTAACCCACATATTAGTAATGCCGTAGATAGTTTCCGGCCGAAAAGTAGCAGCTGGCAGGAATATGTTATCACTTAACTGGTACTTAATTAAAATGTATTCTTCGGGAGTAACACCTTCACCGCTTTGACGATCATGATCTCCAGTAGGAGATTTATCTTTAGGGCACCAAACCACCGGATGAGTGCCGCGGGTAACATAACCCTTTTCTTTTAAACTCTTATACTGCCACTCAATAAATTTTTGAAAAGTTGGCATAACAGTGGTGAATTCGCGGCGCCAGTCAACAGAGAACCCAATACTCTTAACTGCCATACGGCCTTCGTTGGTATAATATTGAGCCATATAGAGGGGATCAACAAACTTTTTAAGCTCTTCCTCTGGAACGCCATCAACTTCGAGAAGAACCTTAATGTATGCCGCATCGCCTCTTGCAACACGCTGTGAAGCACCAAGCAGTGGCTGACCTGTCCAATGCCAACTCCAAGGCCAAAGCACATTATAACCTTGCATACGTTTGAAACGAGCATAAGCATCGACACGACTAGCAGTAAAAGTATGCCCAACATGTAAAGGACCATTCATGTACGGAAAAGGGAAAGTAACCATTTTCTTTTCACGTCTTGGGTCTGGATCAGCCTCAAAAAGATGCGCAGCTTCCCATCTTTGTTGCCACTTTTGCTCCATTTGCTTGGTTCGACTCATGAATCCCAGTGATTATAGCTTAAACTATTAAGAGTTTTGCCTCCCGTTTTTAATGAAACA
>JAAZFA010000304.1 GCA_012511995.1 Thermoproteota archaeon
CACTGCCTACAACTAAACCAATTATGAGAATAGTTATGCTGAGAATCAATGAGTTTTGTTTGACTTTTTGTCGAGTAGGTAAAGGCGGGATATTGTTTGATGACTCCATAGTTTATTGCTCTAAATGGCACGTGTTGATTATCATAGGGCAGCCAAGACGAGAAATGAAATGGGTATTTGGGCAGTTAGGGCAATCACCATTTTTTGAGTCAAATTCTTTCTTACCTAGCTCCAACAGGTTTAGGGCTGATTTGTTATTAAACAATTTTTCAAATTATTACCAAATCTTACCATAATTAACTCTAAAAAGAGCGTTTAATTTTTTATTTTCGAATAAAAAGAATTAATTCAAATAATATTTGTTTTCGGATATTTTTTCAGTTAACTCACTTAGAAGGCGTACATTTATTACATTAACTTAACAAAAGATTCCTATAATCTTTAAAACATGGAGCAGTAAAGTTGTCTGCGAATGTTCGGTCACTTCGATATTTACTAGGCTGGCTTATCGCTGGTACTAGAGGTGGACCGACCCGGGCAAAAATCATTATTGCGTTGAAAGAAAGTCCGCAAAATGCCAATCAGCTTGCAACACTGCTCAAGATGGATTATAAAACAATGCGTCACCATTTAGAGGTTTTAGAAAAAAATAAAATGCTCACTTTAATAGGTGATAGATATGGCGCAACGTATTTTCTTTCGCAAACGCTTGAAGATAATTATGCTATATTTGAAGAGATTAGCAGTAAAATAGGGAAAAAATAGAAAAGGAAGTACACGTAGAGGGAGAAAGCAATGAGTAGAACCAAAAAAATCTTGATCCTACTTGCAATTTTATTAGGTTTAGCAGCCCTATTAGCGGTAGTTGTAACAACTTATCAAACTGAACATTCATTTTTTCCTTTTTCACCTAGAGGTCATCTTAATTTTGTCGGAGATTTCGAATTATATTATATGTTTCGAACGATTCTCTCAACGGTTAATATTGTACTTATAATTATGTTGATTTTCAATTATGTTAGTATCTATCAAAAGACACATTCTGAGTTTACATTTGGTTTATTGTTATTTGCAATAATGTTGTTGATTAAAGATATTACTTTGAATCCAATAATTATTGGATTAGGTGGTTTTGGCATTTACGGGCTTGGTCCGTTTGCGTTTCTTCCTGATCTATTTGAAATGTCAGCGCTGCTAGTACTCTTTTATTTAAGCGTAAAATACTAAAATTTTTTAGTTTTTTATCGTATCTATTTGAGTTCTTAAAAGGTGGGAATTGGAAAAGATTTTTAAAACAGCTTAAGTATACAAGGCACCGAGTGACCAATATGGCTCAAGAAAGTAGTATAAACATGAAAGTTGTTGTTTTAGCAGTAATATGCGTTATTCTGATTGCTAGTACGGTCGGCGCGTTTGCACTCTATTTACCTACGCAATCGGAAATAGCTGAAAAAGATGAAACCATTGCAGGATTAAATGTTCAGGTTGCAGATCTGGAAGACCAAGTCAGTTCGTCGGTTGGTTATAAAAGTCAAGTAACAAACTTGCAGGCTCAACTCAATAATTTACAGGAAGAATGGAATGCAATGAATGCGAGCAACTATCGATACCGCAAAATAGTGGACTTGAATGTACTTGCAACCCTAACTAGCGATAGCATTACACAGGAACCCCATGCTGTCACCACATTATGGAGCGGTACGGTAGATTATGCTGGGTACATACGCCTTGAAACAGAATCCAACGTTACATCAACAAACGCTGCTGTAACCTGTGTTTTTGGCGACTATACGTTTACGTGTAATCAAACACTTGGAACAGAAAAAGTCGTAGTATTTGCTATATTACCTGGAACTATAACAGTTAAAATTGGCAACATAGGTCAAGCAGCAGCAGTTAACGCTACTGCAGTTTACGTTTATTAATCACTTTTATTTTTTGACATTTAGTAGAGTTAGTTAGTTATTTATAATGGAGAACGATTATGTGACCGATTATAATTCTGAAAGAAAACCAAATAAACTCATAACAGAGAAAAGCACATATCTACTCCAACATGCACGTAACCCAGTTGACTGGCATCCGTGGTCTAATGAGGCATTTGAATATGCGTTAAAAACGGATAAGCCAGTGTTTGTTTCTATTGGATACTCTTCTTGTCATTGGTGCCATGTAATGGAAAGAGAGTCCTTTGAAGACCAGGCAGTTGCTGATCTTATGAATAGAGCTTTTGTATGTATAAAAGTAGACCGAGAAGAACGACCTGATTTAGACGCCGTTTATATGGCAATTTGCCAGGTTATGGGTAGGAATTGTGGTTGGCCATTAAATGTAATCATGACTCCTACAAAGAATCCGTTTTTCGTCGCCAGTTATATACCTAAATATAACCGTTTTGGGTCGATTGGCATGCTTGATTTAATACCTCAGATAGAAGAAATATGGAAGACTCGTAGAAAAGAATTAGAAATCATGGGAACAGAGATTTATGAACGCATCGCTATCCAACCAAAGGTTGACAGTTCAATTGAATTGAGCAAAGTGGTTCTTGATGAAGGATTTAATCAACTTTTCTTAGCTTATGATCATGAAAACTCTGGATTTGGTCGTGCACCAAAATTTCCTACACCACATAACTTGTTGTTCTTATTAAGGTATTATAATAGAACTAAGCAGCCCACTGCGTTATCTATGGTTGAGAAAACGCTGGTTGCTATGCGGTTAGGTGGTATCTTTGATCAGGTAGGCTTAGGATTTCATAGGTATTCAACAGATGCTAAGTGGTTGGTGCCTCATTTTGAAAAAATGCTGTATGACCAAGCACTTCTGGTCTTAGCATACTTGGAAGCCTATCAAATAACCAGAGCATTGAAATTTAAGATAACTGCAAAAGAAACACTCAATTACGTAGTACAAGGCTTATCAGGTTCTGAGGGTGCTTTTTTTTCTTCTGAGGATGCTGATAGCGATGGTAAAGAGGGTGAATTCTATCTTTGGAGCTTAAACGAAATAAAAGATGCTTTGCCTGTTGAACTTGTAGATTTTACAATTCGTCTCTTTGGTATAAGGGCAGAGGGTAACTTTTATGAACCAGGTAAAGGCTTAAACAAAAAAAACATCCTTCACATTGCATTGCCCCTAGAACAATTTGCTTTGGAAGAAAATATTTCTGTAGATCAGGTAGTAGGTAGACTTGAGAATGCTGTTTCATTATTATTTAAGGAGCGAAATAAAAGAATTCATCCTGCAAAAGATAGGACAATTCTGGTAGATTGGAACGGTTTAATGATTGCAGCATTTGCTAACGCAAGCCAAATACTGGGAGACCAAAATTATCTAAAAAAGGCTGAAAAAGCAGCTGACTTTATCCTCAACAATATGCAGACTAATAAACACCAGCTTTTTCACCGGTATGCAAAGGGAGAAAAAGCGATTAACGGGTTCTTGGATGATTATGCATTTTTAATCTATGGATTATTAGAAATCTATGAGGCAAGTTTTGACGAAAAATATTTGGAGGTAAGCATTAATTTAGCTAAGGTGATGATAGACGAGTTTTGGGATGATAAAGAAGGGGGTTTTTACTTTACAAGCAAAGCAGGTGAGAAAGGGATTCCACGTATAAAGCAAAGTTATGATGGTGCAGTCCCCTCTGGCAATTCTGTAGCGTTACATGTTTTACTACGTCTAGCTGCATTAACTGATGACGTCTCGTTTAGGGAATATGCGGATAAACTGCTTTCAGTATTTGCATCAGACATTCAGGGGTATCCTATGGGACACACATTTATGTTAGCTGGATTAGACTTTGCACTTGGTCCTTCATTTAACGTTACTATAGTAGGTGATCCTGCAGACAAAGATACAAAAGAATTATTGGCGGCGTTAAGAAGAAGGTACCTTCCTAATCTTTCTGTTATCTTATGGTCCTCTGGCAGAGTAGGTACTGCATTACAGATTGACAATTATGAAAAAATCAACGATAAAGCCACTGCGTATGTGTGTAGAAATCAAACTTGTCTTCCACCAACAAACAATATTACACAATTACAAAAGTATTTGAAATAGTGCTTTGTCACTGAATTATAGTTATGAAATCTATCGGTAATGGTGAAAAATTCAACGCCACTATGAGTAGAAAAGAAATAGGTAGCATATGATAGTTTTCAGTAGTTAGCTTTTGAAGCTACGAACATGCTTGTAAATTGTGAAAGAAATAATCATAAATATATGAGCGCCGGGAATGGGATTCGAACCCATGCGGACCGGAAGGTCCACGGGCTCTCAAGGCCCGCGCGTTAACCACTCTGCCATCCCGGCACTATAATTCAACACTTAATTCACAGTGGTTTAAATCTCTACCTCAACGGATTCTAGTTTACTACACAATGTTTCTGCACAGACTGGGGAAGCTGGGCAACGGGTGTTCCAGCGACAGCGACTCAGTAGGGCGCCTAAACCATTAAACACCGAATTTACTTCACCCCTCCTTTAAGAAAAACACAACCGCAGATCAGCCATATAAGCCCAAACCCAAACAACATGACCCTACGAGAGAATTGTAAACTGAAGGGTGAAAAATCACCAACCAGGCAGCCTAAAACTACTCACAAGCTAAAATATTTACTTTACCTGAAACAACTGAAGTGGACAACAGTTCGTTTCGTATATTTGGGATTAGTTTAGAAATCGCCTTAAACACTACAATACCATGACTGACGTAGTATGCGGCTGCTAAACTTCCGTATTGCTAGGACATTAATTATCTGAAACCTGACAAAATTTTGGTCAACGCGCATTAATTGCCAACAAAGCCAGAATAAAATAATAAGTACTAAGGTTTATTCAACTTATTTTTAGAAACATATCATATTTAATTCTGGAACATTAAATCAGAGTGCATTTAAAGAGACCGGTCTTTTTTCCTAAAAGCGCGGTTTCGTGTGTTGAGCATATAGGCGCTAAATCGCCTATTGAGAGGGAGATAAAATTTTTCAAAAATTGAAAAAACTTGCAACATTCTTTCGGCTATCAAAAATGAAAAAAGACTAAAGCTAATAAAATAGTCGGATTAACTCTAAAGAACGGCTATTTTTTGAGTTCTTCAAGGATCTCTTTTGCACGGTTAACGTTGACTTTGCGTTCTTCAACCATCCTATCAGCGACGACCTTAATCTGGTCGCTTGTTGCACCTGCGGTGATTGCGATGTTTCTTGAGTGCAGTGACATGTGACCACGTTGAATACCTTCACTTGAAAGTGCACGGAGCGCTGCGAGGTTTTGCGCTAAACCGACTGCGGCTAAGACTTCGCCAAACTCGTTGGCTGATTTTACATTCAAGATTTTCATTGCAATACGTGCGATAGGGTGAG
>JAAZFA010000305.1 GCA_012511995.1 Thermoproteota archaeon
GCCCATTGCCATAGCTTCTGCCGCTAATTTTCGCGTAATTGGCGTTGGTTTCTTGGATTTTTTTGTATGCAACTTTGATACCTTCTTCTTGCTGTCGCTTGAACTCAAAGTAGTAGTTCTGCAAAGCGTTAGGTCCCATAGTCATGGGGGTTTCTGGGTCAAGTTTGAATGGCACCGTTTTTCCTTCATGAGTTAGCACCAAGGGAAGTTCTCGTTCACCAACATATTCTTTAACGAGGTCATCGGAGAGGGTGTCAACGCGTTCTAATGTATGACTTATTGTAAATCCGTCTATACCAACTAAAACTGGTAAGTTAACGGTGGGATCTTCAGCAATTTTAAAAGCTTGAAGGATTGAGTCGTAAGCTTCTTGTGCATTTTCAGCGTAGAGTTGTATCCAGCCACTATCTCGCTCTGCCATAGTATCTGATTGGTCGCCATGAATGTTTAGGGGCGCAGACAACGCACGGTTAGCTACTGCCATGACAACTGGTACTCTTGAACCGGAAGCTACAAAAAGCATTTCGTGCATTAATGCTAAACCGGCTGAAGCGCTTGCTGTAAATGTTCGTGCACCTGTTGCGGCTGCCGCAATGCAAGCGGTCATTGCACTATGTTCTGATTCAGTACAAACGTATGATGTCTTGACCTCACCATTCGCAACATATTCACTGAATTTTTCAACGATAATGGTTTGAGGTGTGATGGGGTAAGCTGCAACGACGTCGACATCACATTGCTTAACTGCATATGCGACTGCTTCATCCCCGTTTAAAGCTAAAGTTTCTTGCTTAGATTTTTGTTCAGGCATTTTTATTCCTCAGGTATTTTCATCGTGATTGCTTTAGTTGGACATTCATTGGCACAAATTCCACAACCCTTACAAAAACCGAAGTCAAACTCGATTTTCCCAGTTTCAGGTCGGAATCTGATCGCTCCTTCAGGGCAAAGTAGTACACAGGTTAAACAAGTAGTGCATTTTTCAAGTTCGTGTATTGGCATGTATGTTTTCCAATCACCAGTTAGGAAGCCTTCGCTAGATTTTGGAGGGACCGCTGCGATTGAGACTTCTTTCCAAGTCTTTTCTTTACTACTCATTCAACTTTTGCCTCCTTGTATGCTTCTTGGACTACAGCGTAGTTTTTCTCTGCCAGATCACGTCTGAATCGTACGTTAAGGGTTTTTTGAATACCCTCTAATGTAACGATGTTTGTAGCTTTTGCAACGACACCTAACAGCGCAGTATTAGTTATCGGAGCACCCAAAATTTTCAGAGCTATTTCAGTTGCTGGTACAGTCCAAACTTTACCTTGTGATATACTCAGTGTTTGTTTTAATACAGCAGGTTCCTCGCTTGAATTTATTATTATAGCGTCTTCGTCACGGTTTAATCCAGCAGTAACAGGTACAGTTTTAAGTAAAGTGTTATCGAGCACTATCACTACATCTGGATCATAGATTGCACAGTGTAATCGTATTGGTTCTGTGCTGATTCTGGTAAAGGCAGTAACTGGAGCACCCATTCGTTCAGGTCCAAACTCTGGGAAAGATTGAATGTATTTGCCTTCGTCAAGCGCGGTTCTTGCCAAAAGTTCGCTGGCTGTCCATGCGCCTTGGCCGCCTCTACCGTGCCATCTAAATTCTACCATAGGTTTCAAAGTGCAGTCCCTTCCCTAAGATACAATAACTCAGTAAAATTGAGTTGTGCCCTTGATATACATTTTTCTAGTGAAGTACAAAAAGCTTCCTAAATTATGTAAAAAAAGGGTTTCTTGCTTGCCATTTATTCTAATACAGCAAACATTTGAGCACTCGTTTTTTGCTGGTTTGAATCAATAATTAAAATTGAGTTCATCAACCGAGCAATACGTTTATTTCTTGCTTCTGAATGACTAGAATTTTACTCCAAAACTAACATTTTGAGGAAAGCGTATGGAGAAAAAAAATGGCGCTGAAATAATTTTAACAGCCGATAGGACACTTATGAGTAATTACCATCAAAACGAGTTCTTAGGCTTTGGGACCTGTGCACCACCCAATTTCATTCCAGAATGGATCTATAGTTACCTATTTTTTCCACCGCTTAAAACTAAAAGGGGGCAA
>JAAZFA010000031.1 GCA_012511995.1 Thermoproteota archaeon
GATGGCAAGGAATGCCAATGTGCGGCTGGGATGAACCCGCCCAAAGATTCCTAAACGACGCTGGCTATGGCAACAACGAACAGGGCTTCTGGAGATGGTTCTGGACCGACATGGCAACAACCCTAAAAGATTACCCAAACGTGATTTTCGATGCATGGAATGAACCAAATGTCGGTACAGACGCAGACCCAATACCTGAAGGCTTCATGAGTTACCTTCAGACTATGTATGACGCAGTGCGATCAACAGGCGCAACCAATCTTATCATGATGCAATGGCACATGGGCTGGTTCCCCAACGACTACGGTAATGATCTAAGCTGGGTAAAACAAATCGACGACACATTCAACCCAAAAAACGTTGTCTACACAACACACCTATACTACTACGCACCAACCGACCTATCCTCATACTGGGCAACAGACTATGAAGGACTTAAAGCGCAACTACAAACAGGCATTGACAGTATGGGTATAATTGCGCCATTGGTAATCAACGAAGAAGGTTCATGCCTAAACAATTCCCCGGATAAACAAAGAGACATAACATGGTGGACAAACTTGCTAGCAGCTCAAGCTGACTTACGAATCGGCACTGGCGCATACTACTGGCTTAGCGACGCAGGTCTAGGTCCAATCTATGCAGGTGAAACAATGCTAAGCAATGGCAACCAACCAAACGACATGGGTCAAGCATACATTAATGCAAAAATCCCAACATCAATGAATATAGAACAACCGACACAAATTGCAGCGTCAGCATCACCAATTATTGAAACTCAAACATCAACGCCGATCATAATACCAAAACCAACATGCGTTGTCACTCTAACACCCGAGCCAACTGCAACTCCGACTCCAACCTCTGAAACAACCAACACTACAGCACCAACCGAACTAGCAACACCAAAGCATCTCGATGTTGTACGAGGATTTTTCTATAGAAACTGGTTCATCTTTAATTTGCAAAGACACCAAACATGGTTCGTTTACCCATTCTAAGGTAGCAACGAACTTTCCGTTTTTTTATTTACATTTTTACCCATTTGACCTTTTATGAAACCACAACTCCACGCAGTAAGTTTCAAGCCATAATGAATAGGTAAAAGGAACATCTTTTTTTGATAAAGAAGCTTATAAGCAGGGCAGGAATACAAAAAACCTGTAACAAAACCTGCAATTGGAGACATGCGAGACACAGAAAAAGCGCCTCTTGTTTTATCAAAGCTCCTTTGACATCCATAACCGTACCAGAAATATCGCTTCAACAAGTCAAGGGGTGTCGACAAGCCGCCATGCAATTCATATAGTTCAGCGGTATTAGGCTGTATTAACCATCCCGCATTCTTTATTCTTAAGACAAGGTTGATATCTTCACCTGCACCTTTAATATTTTCATCAAAGCCGTTGATTTGCTTTATAGCTTCAATTCGAAAAGTAGTTCCACCTGTTCCAATTAATTTTTCAGTTTTCCAAATTATGTTCTTTGGTTTGCCATAACTTTTTTGGTTAACTATGTTTGGCGCGATCTCAAGGTTAAGCATAAGATTGTTTGGAACTGTTTTAAAAATCCCAGCAGTTATCCCTACCTGAGGATTATTTTCCATTGTTTCAACTTGAGTTGAAATGTAATCACGAGTTAAAATTTCGTCAGCATCTACAAATAAGAGGTATTTACCATCCGAGTTATTGACGACTAAATTTCGAGAAAAGCCCAACCCGCTCCAAGCAATTTTAAATACTCTTAAACGTCCAGCAAATTGGTTAACATATTTTTCTATTATTTTAGAGGTACTATCCGTGCTGCCATCATCTACTATAATTAA
>JAAZFA010000032.1 GCA_012511995.1 Thermoproteota archaeon
GTTATTGTTGAAGCCTTAGCATTAGCCGAAAAAGGCGGAATTACTAAACCATTAGTTGACACAGCAATTCCAGCGTTTGAACCAGACATGGGTATATCCGTTAGAGCCATACCAATCATGAAAGAGAAGTATGGTCACCCCGTTGGGTTAGGTAGCGGCAACGTTGTTACAACCATGGGTTGGGTCAAAGCAAACATTGCTAAAGAATTCCGCAAGGGCACTGTGTGTTCAACCAACACAATTATGCAAATGGCTGGCGCGAATTGGCTCATGATTGGTCCAGCTGAACAAGCTGAATGGGTCTTCCCAGCGGTTGCAGTGACAGACACATATATTGCATCTGCCGCAGCTGACCTTGGAACAAGGCCGTTAGAAGAAACGCACCCGATCTACAAAGCGTTCATGTAATCCCTCCTTTATTTTTTCTTTTGTAAAAAATATGATTTGAAGTGCTCTCTTGAAACCACAAAGATGGCTCGTAACTGTTCTTTCTTTCACGTTTCTTGGTTTATTGGCTACTTATCTTATCTCAAGCGACTCTTTCTTTGTTGGAATCCGTTATGTACTTGGTTTTGTTTTTGTTGTGTTTTTACCAGGATATTGTTTAGTGAATGTATTATTCTTGGGTAGGAATCGGCTTGATTTTGTTGAAAACCTTGTATTGTCTATTGCTCTAAGTTTAGGTTTAGCAGGTCTTGTTGGTTTATTTCTAGGTTTATCTCCTATTGGTATTAACTTTGTATCTATCACGACTTCGCTTGGTTTAGTGGTTACTGTGTTAACATTAATTGCTTATGTTAGGAGAAGTAAAGAAAAAGATTTACCAGTACTTCAGGTGTAGTGCTCTTAGAAGGTAAGCTCCTGATGTTTTTACAGCTGATCTTCCATATGTTCCACCTTTGCGCATCATACGTAGGACGTATCTTGGGCGTAAGTAAAATTCTTGATAGGCTTTAGCTCGAAGTTCAGCGATTTTTTCCATACTTAACTGTGGAGTTTCAAAGGTTGGGCCGGCGGTGTCAAATTTGTCAAAGTCTTTGATTTTTAACCAGCCGTTCTTAATGACTTCTTCATACATTGGGGTTCCTGGATAAGGTGTTGCAATGTAGAATCCTACGTCATCAGGATTGACTTTTTTGACGAATTGGATGGTTTCTTTGGCTGTATGCTCTGTTTCGCCAGGAAAACCTAACACTACGTTTGCGATTGTTATCAAGCCGACTTTTTGGGCTGTCTTGAAGGCATTTAGCGTCTGATCTAGCTTTATACTCTTGTTCATGGCGTTCAGTATAGCTTCAGAGCCTGATTCAACACCCATCCAAACAGCGATACAACCCGCCTTACGCATAGTCGAAATGAGTTCACGATCAACCATGTCCACACGGGTGCCACAATCCCACATTAATTTCAGGTTTCTTGTGTGGAGTTCTTTACATATCTGAAGGACACGGTTACGGTCAACGCTGAAAGCATCATCGTAGAAAGTCACTTGATCAACCCCATATTTGTCATGGACAAACTGCATTTCGTCAACCACATTTTTAGCACTACGCATTCGGTATCCTCTGCCGAACATTCGGACTGTGCTGCAGAAGTCACACCAGTACACACATCCTCGGCTGCTGACTAGTGGGACGAGGAGTTTGCCGTTATGCTTGAGGTTGTCCAGTGGCATGAGGTGGTGGGCGGGGAAGGGTATGTTGTCGAGGTTCTTGATGTAGGGTCGATCGGGGTTACGGCGGATTTTGTCGTCATCTCGGTAAGTTATCCCTAAAACGTTGTCAAGTTTTGCGTTGCTTTCAAACTTAGCAGCTAGGTCAACGATGGTTTCCTCACCTTCTCCACGGGTGATGATGTCGACCGCTGGGTGCTCTTTGAGTGCGTTCTCATCCCAGAAGGTACCGTGACTACCACCTAGTATTGTGACTGCGTTAGGCTGGGTTTCTTTGGCTATGGTGAGGGTTTGCATAGCGGATTTGTATAGTAAGGTGGTGGCGGTTACGCCTATGAAGTCAGATGGCGTCTGAGTGATTTGGTTGCGGAAGGTTTCGTAGGTTAGTTTTTCAGCTTGACAGTCAATGACTTTGACTTGATGGCCTGCTTTTTCGGCGACTGCTGCTAGATACCCTAGACCGAGTGGGATAAATGGTGGATGTGAATGTACGCTTGGTGGGTAAGGTGGGTTAACGAGGGTAATTTTCATATTGGGCGCCTATATTGTGTTGAGTTCTAACGTCAGATGTCATATAATGCTTTCTTACATTGAATAGAAAAGTAGGGTCACCGCAAAAACGGCAAAACTGGGGTTTTAGGAGAGTTTTATGTGCATTGCACGTAGCGCATAAGCCGCCGTTGTCTTGAGTCCTGATCGGCCGTAAGTGCCGCCTCGGCGTATCATCTTTAGCATGTAGCTTGGGCGGAGGTAGAATTTCTGGTGGGCTTTGTACTTGATTTCTCGGAGTTTTTCCATGCTTAATTCTGGGGTTTCAAAGGTTGGGGTAGCGGTATCATATTTATCGAAGTCGGTGACTCTTAACCAGCCGTTTTTAACGACTTCGTCGTACATTGGTGTTCCAGGGTAGGGTGTGGCGATGTAGCAGCCTATATCGTCTGGATTTAAGCTGTTGATAAAGTTAATGGTTTCCCATGCTGTTTCTTCAGTTTCGCCTGGGAAGCCGATTACTGCGGATGCAATGGTCATCATGCCTGCTTTCTGTGCCAATTTGAAGGCGTTTTTGACTTGTTCTCGGTTGATTTTTTTATTCATTTTTTCTAGGATTTTTGTTGATCCGGATTCTACGCCGAACCAGACGGTAATGCAACCGGCTTTATGCATGACCTCCAGAAGTTCTTTATCGATTGCGTCTACGCGTGTTTCACAATCCCATTCGACTTTTAATTTTCTCTCAAGAATATCTTGGCACATTGCTATTGTGTGTTTTCGGTTGATTGTGAATGCGTCGTCGTAGAAGGTGAATTGGCTTTCGCCATATTTGTTGTGTAGCATTTCCATTTCGTCTACGACTCGTTTAGCACTGCGTACACGGTATCCTCTGCCGAACATGCGTACTGTGCTACAGAAGTCACACCATTGGACGCATCCTCGGCTTGTGA
>JAAZFA010000306.1 GCA_012511995.1 Thermoproteota archaeon
AGATGGTTCGTAGCAGGGTACTACCAGATTAGCCCCCCCATAGCCGCTTATATTGCCCAGCATGAATTCCTCCGGATGATGACCAGACTGCTATTAACCCCCTTGATAATATTCATTGAGTATCCGGTATTTTTGATTATATTACTGCTGTTCGTTTTTTACCTGGGACGAAGAAGCGTGATCATACTGCGTCAGAACCACTTACGGCGGCCCGCTGATTAGCAATAAGAAGCATGGGGAGCTGCCCGTGCAACCGCGCGACAGCGCGGCTTCTCCTCACGCCTTCCGCCTCACTATTCCCCCTTCGGCTCCGCTTCGCCGCGGACCAAGGTTCAGTCCCCCAGTCGCCACAGCCTGTTTCGTCCCCAGAGGTTCAGCGGCGCAGTGTCAATATTTAACCGTTTGAATCTATTATCAGTTGTCATGTCGCTTCATCTCTTATTTTGCCGTATCACTACTAAATGATTTAACCATAACAAATCAGTTACTTCACTTGATAAGAGGGGAAACGGGGCAGAAAGTTATCAGCGGCAGTAATATAACCAGGTAATAAGAAAGGATAATCGGGAAACAAAGAGAATATATGGTAATAAGGAGAACGTCGGACAGGAGTAAAAGAAGAATTATGCCAGAAAATGCCCATGAATGTGATTTGTTTTTGCTGACCAGTCATAATGCCTAGAATGCTGAAATATCCTTGGAATCCTTCTCCAGAATAGGACGGCGGAATATCAATGGCTGGGGGATAGGTTTCAACGGAGTAACCGGTAGCTAGCATGATGATACCCGCCCCGGCAAACAGGATGGCGACTGCCGTGCATATCCATTCGGAAATACAAAAGATGAAGTACGGAAATACGACGAGGACACTTAACACGATAATAAACGGTATCGCAATGATTTTAAGTAAAATCTTCATACCCCGAACCCCTTTCGCGTTTTGACCTACCTATATTTTACCAACTATGGAAGGGGACGACAATGTTGTCGCGACTTTGCGAATCTTGTCCCGGCACTTCGGGCCAGGTTGGCTCGAAGTCGAAAATTATTGTTAATTGCAACAATAAGATGTATGATTTCCCCAACATAAGCAGGTCAACAAAAAATACAAGAGAACAAGATATATATACTCTTTTGAAGGGATGAATAAATATGTTCTTTTCAAAATATTTTCAGATTGATCCTGACCTTTTGCATGAGTATGGGGCAGTTGATGTTTCGTTGATATGCGATATGCCTCTCTTCATTGATCCAATGCTAATTTTTAATAGCGATAATCCTGAATATACAAACCTACATGAGAGTATAATTCGATATTTTCATTTTCTCGCAACAAAAGCAAGTTGTGGTTTGCAGAATAACGAAATTAAAGCCTGGTTTAAGTTTAGTGAGGTAAAAAACAACTGGCTTGGTTATTCATTGTCGGGTAATGGTGGATCTGCATTGGGCGATGATTATGCTAAGTTCCTATATGACAATATACGGTTCGCTATTTCAACTAACAATATTTCTCAAAGCATCCATATTGAAAAGATTATGCTAATCTATAAAGGTAGCGGAAAAGATAGAATTAGTGATTTAACCGTCAATCTAATAAAGCAATATCTTCTTGAATATACCCAAACTTTTGCGGTTAATTATATTTGTCCTGAGCTACGAAAGAGTATGTATGTTGACAGGGCATATTTTAATTATGAGACTGAGAGCTTTGTAAGTAAGGAGTATATGCTTCCATATATTACAAACCGCAAAGGAAAAGACGAATATGTGTTGCTGACCCCTGCTGATATTTTGCGAGAAGATGAACCATCAATAAATCGAGTAGATTTTTATAATAGTCATGAACGCATCAGGGAATCTATAGATAATGATGTTTTGCGAGCCTATGTAAACAACTATATTTTTGAATCCGTGCGTAAATATGAAGAACAACAGCGAAGAAAAAAACGTCCTATACGTGAACGTACGATCTTAAAAATAGAGAAAGATGCTTTTGCAGAATTGGCGCACGAATATCCAGAATTATATGATTATTATATTAGACTTCGAGAATCAGATACGAATGAAATAAGGGCCAAAAGTGCTAATGAAGTCCATCTTCAGTTGGAGAAATTTCTTGTTAATACGCAAGAATTAATCAATTCGATTATTACGAGAGGTTATAGGGTTGATGAATCTTTGTCTGCAAGAGAAGAAGCCATAAAGCGATTAGCATTTTTTAAGCATGTTATAGAGAATTGTGATGGATATAGAAATTTCTATTATGGTGGACAACGTATTTCCAGCGAAGATGATATTCGCCGTATGTTTAGATTAGTTTGGTATGGAACAACATATAAAGTTGATTTTGATACTAACAATGGACGCGGCGAAGCCGATGTGATAGTTTCCAAAGGACAATACAATCAAAATATCATAGAGTTTAAGTTAGCCAGCAACTCATCTTTGCCACATGTTTTTACGCAAGTAAAAATATATGAGGCTGCAAATCGTGCTGATGGTAGTTTGGTAGCTATTTTCTATTTTTCTCAAAGCGAATTCGAGATTGCAAAGCGTGTTGTAGTTAATGCCGGTCATGAAAAGCAACTTGACAAGGCAATATTCTTAATTGATTGCAGAGCTGATAATAAGCCCCCTGCTTCAAAAACTAAATAGTTTATAAAATAGGGGAGACATCACACACGTCCCCCCTATTTTCATAGCACCGTACCACCGCAAGCTGTTTCAGAACGTCAGATACCTGGCCCCACAATTCCACATAATCTTTTTAAAGAGCCGCAATCTCGGACGGGTACATGGCATAGGTATTGGCATGTATATGTATGGCACCTGTTCAAGTTGGACGCGCACCTGCGTTGCAGGGAAACCAACTCCCGGACGGGAGAGAGTTCAACATGCAGGATGTAGCCGTCTAAACACATCTTTCGGATATAGGCCCCGGTATTGCTTATCCCGGCCATACGCTGACGAGCAGATATTATAAGCCAAGAGTTTGACGAATTTTATTATGTATTTTTACGTCAGAATGGTAATATCCTCTTGCTCGGAGTGCTTGTATCATTTCTGTATAAATATCATTACCATTTGGATCTGCAATAGTAATAAAAAGCACAAATTCTTGTCCTTCGTAATTATCGCCCAATCGAGCAACAGAATCAATCATCAGTCGCCATGGCTTTTGAGCTATACCCTTTTTAATAGAACGAGAATATGATTTTATTGGGTTCCATTTAAATCCGTTCTCAACTCGTGCCTTCTCGTATTTTTGATCCCACTTTTTTTCTAGCGGAACTTTACTACTAAAACCCTTTACACGTCCTTCTTCATCAATATAGTCATAGGTACCAAAGTGAGCATCAATATTGGCACGACAGTATTCTTGACCGAAAGATGCATCTATTTTAGGTGTATAAGCTAGAGTCATTTTTATTTCGCCATAGCATTTGCCATTCCTATATAATGATTTGGGGAATGGGAAATCATTAAATTCTATAAATGATCCATCATATAATTTGCCAGAAAAAACGACTGTAACTTCAGAGCTTGTACATGTCAGTATATCTTCCAGATTTTGCATTGGCAAACCAAATCCAAAATATTTATCATATTCTTTAGTGTCTTTTTTTGCCTTTTGAGGAACACTTGCGGAATGAATTAAAAATGCTTTTGAAAATTCACGAGATCGTTCTTCGATAATTCCATTACGCAATCCTGCATATATTGAAGAAATGGCCGGCGCAGAATAACTAGTTCCTATTCCCTCAACTATGTTTCCGTCAAGGTCAAGGGAGACTACGCCTGTACCTTCATAGCATAAATCACTCATACAATTTCCGCCATAAAAAACCACATCAGGCTTGATAAGGTAATTAGCTCCTGGCCCTCTCCTTGAAAAAGGTGACGGCATATCCTTTTCAACATAGCCAACTATTCCTATATTAGCCACTGATCCAACAGCAATTGCCCTTACGGAATCCGCAGGGGCAGTAACCCTATCTTGATCTTGGAGATCATCAAGGGGAGGCCATTTCCTTAACGGAGGGGTAATATAATTTCCTGCCGATAATATTATATCTATTTTATATGTGTCTTGAATATCGTCTAACGCAATAGCAAAATCAGAAATCATATCTCCACATAATTTATTTGTGCCTAATGACATATTCCAAACTTTCACTTCATGATGGTAGCGTCCAATAACGTCGTGAAGTATGTTAATTAAGCTGTCCTCGGTTAATGAGTCTACTGGCCCTTTTTCAGGCTCATTATTAGGTGAAACTACAACATCCAAAATTCTGTAATGCTGCTGTTTCTGTGCACTCAAATTTAAAATATTTCCATACTGAACGATTCCTGCAACAAATGTTCCATGCTCATAGTTTCTATAGCTTTCAGCCACAAACACTTCTCTCTTATATATCCATGGTTCCAAAAATTTGTGCCCTGGCATAATCCCTGAATCAATAATGCCGATGATAGGGTAATCTTCACCGCTGACAGGCGGCGGTAAATTAATGAGCTGTTTTTTAGCTTGTGCTATGTGAGGAAATTCATAGCTGTATTGAGGGAAAAAAGAAATCTTGTGTACTCCCGGATACTCAATAACTCTTTTCAAAATTTCTTTATTTTTACAATATAACTTATAAACACATAAATTCTTTCCATAATTTAGTTTAACAACTTCTAAGCCAAACTGCTTAATATGTTCTTCAAAGCCATGGGTATAATACTCATTATCAGTAGCATCATCAAAATGGAATAGGCGTACTTTAATAGGCTCTACAAAGCTTTCATGTGAATCGAAATCTTGAATATTAATTTTATCCGACAATGCATATGCCTTAATTTCTTTAATTTTAGTCATATTGATTTTAACATCTTCGCTTGATGCAAAATTGACGGTGTTTATTAAATGCCGTAGCCCCTGCGGTGTCACTTTAATTAAAACTTCATCAAGCTTTTCCGCTCCGACAATTGGACAAGTATTTGGCTTAAAAAGAGCAGTAGGTTTATGGGATTTAGCAATTGCTTTTTCCTTCATTACTACTTTACCGATACAGGGAGTAGATGGAAATTCCTGAAAAGAATTTTGCAATGACATCTGTAAATTTAGACATTGTGTAGCGATTGTATTTTGTAATTCAGGAGTGAACGGCTCCAGATATTTCTTGCTCCCACCTGGAGGAGGTGCGTTATAATCATTATCCCTTGGAATAACTACCTGAATCGGTAGTCGATTTTTATTACTCATTTACGGCCCCCTCCTTATCCTTTAGTAAATCTGATACATATGATTTTGAAGTTCCAAAAATCGAAGCTATTTGTGAATAGCTGAAAAGTTTAGTATTTAATTCTCTTAAATATTTGGCGCGTTCACGATGCATGGTTTTTACAGTCACATTATCTCCGTTTCGTTGCCTGCCAATATTAAGAAACTCAAAAATATAATTAAATACAGTGATTAAAGAAAATGATTGATTTTGCAATACGGCATCAATAGTAGTTTTATTGCATATTTCTTCTATATCTGCACCGGAAAATCCTGATAAAGCGGTTGATATTAAATTTTTTTCTTTATCTGAAAACGAATTATCGGCTAAAAATAAATCTATAAGTTCTTTCCTTGATTGATCATCCGGCTTATCTATTGGAATCTTAAAACCAAACCGTCTCCAAACAGCGGGATCAAGCAGATGATCGTGATTCGTCGCCGCAATAATAATGCTTCCATTTTTTAAATTATCAATATTTTGCAATAAACTATTCACTACCCTTTTTAATTCGCCCAACTCATTATTATCATCTCTAACTTTAGCGATTGCATCAAATTCATCAAGAAACAAGATACAAGGTACTGTTTGCGCATATTCAAAAATAGCACGAATATTTTTCGACGTACTTCCTAAATACGACGATATCATTCCATCAAGCCTAGCTGTAACCAAGGGTAATTTAATTTTCGCGCAAATATAAGCCGCTAATTTATTTTTCCCACATCCAGGGGGACCGTACAGTAAGATAGTATTTGGAACATGTATACCGGAATTCATTAATTTATTCGTATTATTGTAGTAAACTAAGAACTTATCAACCTGCTCATAAGCTACTTTGTTCAAAATAACTCTTGTATCGGCAGCTTGTATAGGTTGAAGGACATCAGCCATAGGAAATCGTGATTCTTGATCTATAGGAATTTTCATCGAATCGTTCATAGACATTTGAGTCATAGTAACAGAATTATTCGCCAATAGCTTTAAAAAACTATTGGCAAGACGTGTCTCATTATTCTCCTTTAGCTTATCAACTAGAAGTTTGGTGTAATTGGCTACCTTTGCTTTATCTGATTTCAGAGCGCCCTCAACAATTTTAAGCACTTCGCTGGAATATTCCATAGACACACCTCCTTTGTACGATTCTCATTATATCCCGAACGATTTTTACCGTCAATGCCCATTCTGGAATAATTATACGAACGATATGTAAATAATCCAGAACGTTTTTGTTTTTGCCTTGTCCAATTATACGACATCGAGCCGACTTGGCCTGATATCACCGGCATAAAAGGGAAATGTGGAGCGGAGTCGGATTGCCGCCGCTCCCCGCCGCTATAGCTCCCCACCGCTGCTAGCTGTTTCAACACATCAGAAACCCGTCCCCACAATTCAGCATCGTCTTTTTAAAGAGCCACAATCTCGGTTGGGTATACGCCGTAGGTATTGGCATGTATGGCAACCTAGTTAAAGTCGGCCGCGCACCTGCGTTGCAGGGAAACCAGCTCCCGGACGGGAGAGAGGTCAATTGCAGGATATAGCCGTTTAAACACATCTTTCGGATATAGGCCCCTGGTATTGCTTATCCCGGCCATACGCTGACGAATGGTGTTCAGCTCGTCCTCGGTCACCATAACATGCAGATGAATGCCGCGTTTACGCTGGTAGGCGATCACCGTTACAGATCTCGGCTCCGTTTGCGCAGGGGATGCGTTAACACATTCTCTCATATTATGTATGCTAGACAGTGGGACAGCCCCCTCTCCGGGGACTACAATGTGCTGTAAACAGCTCCATTAAGGCAGCCCTTGTCTTCCCTTCGACCCCGCTTCGCCGCGGACCAAGGTTCAGTCCCCCAGTCGCCACAGCCTGTTTCGTCCCCAGAGGTTCAGCGGCGCAGTGTCAATATTTAACCGTTTGAATCTATTATCAGTTGTCATGTCGCTTCACCTCTTATTTTGCCGTATCACTACTAAATGATTTAACCATAACAAATCAGTCACTTCAATTGATGAGAGAGGAAAGATCGGCTATGTTGCCCGGCAATCAAAATCATTGTATAATATTTACAAATGCAATATCAAAGGGATGGTTCAATGGAAACGAAAGATCTTATTGATTATTGGGTTAACACGGCTGATAATGACTTTAATACCATGTTAAATCTCTTTAA
>JAAZFA010000033.1 GCA_012511995.1 Thermoproteota archaeon
AAGCTGGGCAAGCACTGTAGCAGATACCGCATACTTGGCAATCTTGGATGTTGACGTTTACTTTGCCGTCTGCATCACGTTTTATTGCGTCGTATGGGCAGATTGATTGGCAGACGTAACATCGACTACATAAGTCTTGATTAACCTCAACTACTGCAAGACATTTTTCACTCATTCCAGACTTCTCCCTTGTTGTACACCACTGCTTGATTTTTTTATGAAATGGTATATGTGCTAGTTTAGTTCTGAGCGGTGTGAAATGATATAATCCTTTCCCCGAGGTTTTGGAGTTATTCATGAATTTTGTGGATCGGCTGGAACTGTTCAATTGATTGGATGGTATGTTGTTTACTCAATAAGTTAGTGGTAGGTTGTAGTTTCGGTTGTTTAATTTTATTCTAAGCGGTTTATCTTGTTTGGGTTTTTATGGTGCGTGTGTGTAACTAGGAAGCACAAAAAGTGATAGGGCATCTTAATGTGCCAATATGTTAAGGCTTTTTATTTGCTTGAAGAAATATGTCGCTTTGTGAGATTTGCAATGAATGGTTGGGCTAGAAAAGGTTGTTTTAGATACCGCAAAATCGATGTTTTAGGGGGCTTCTTGAAGCGAATACAAAGCATCTTCAAACCAGGCTCTAAACTTACTTCTATAACAACTCTGGGTAACTTTACGTGGGTATAACTTTCAACCTGAACGAGAACCTCATCAACGTCAAGATCTAACAGAGACGCCGTAACTATCTTCTCCGCCTCATCCTAGAACAAGTTTTCCAATTAATTAAATATGACATCCTAACTGCACTCTCATTAACAATAACATAAAAACAGATTTTTCTAAAATTCACCTAAGAAAATACGTACACCCAGAAGAATCAACATAAAATAATAGGGCTTTACTGATACAGCACATGAAACATAACATTTATTTTAACTCATTTTTTTATGAATAACAATACACCGCTATTCTACCCATGGAATACACTTCTTCAAACACATAAGGCACAGAAGGCAGCCCATACCAGCCAGCGCCCTCAACCCACCAAACCAAATAGATTTCACCATAACCAGCTTGAGTAGCATCCAACGCAACTTCAACCGGATCATCATACTCATACATCACTATTTGGTCAGGACCCAAAACTGGAAGAGCCCAACCGTAGAAGGCGCGGTGAGAAAGCAAAACTGCCCCCTCAGGCATGTTAAGTTTTAGCCAGCTAACTGCATTCTGGGCGCCCTCACAGTCGCTTAGGGCTACAGTATTCTGGAGCATGGAGGAGGGGATCTGGTAGATGTGAGTGTTAAAACCTGCTGCAAAGTAGGGAGAAGGAGACTCAGCGGGTGCAGCCATAAAGCCTAAGCTGGGCACAGCCGTAGCAGCTACAAGACAGATCAAACCAGCAGCGTAGAGCGGTCTACGGAGGCGAATCCAACGTACACCAGACAGCGCAGTTAAGGCTTCAGCAGCATAAAACGCCAACGGATAAACCAGAAGCATTAGTAGGCGCATGTTGCTTGGGCTAACCATAGGCACAAAAGCTGCAGCCACCAACAAAACAACCCAAAGCTGCATTTGCAAATTACGCATCCGCCTAAAAGTTAAAACGGCAAAAGGTAAAAGAAAACCGAAACAGTACCAGACAAACACTGCTTCGCTTACAAGCATTTCTGGGTAAGAAGCGTAGCCAAAAAGGCTTAGCCAGCCGTCTGGGTCAGCTGGGAACCCGAAGATTAAGCGGTAATCAGACACAGTTGGACTTAAAAAGTAAGTAGCCAAAAACAGGGCATCAACAGGTAAGCATG
Organism: Thermoproteota archaeon; assembly: GCA_012511995.1. GTDB lineage: Archaea > Thermoproteota > Bathyarchaeia > Bathyarchaeales > Bathycorpusculaceae > Bathycorpusculum. The sequence goes on from JAAZFA010000033.1 coordinate 1,801, forward strand.
AGACAAAAAGTTTAGCAGCTAAATTTTTGTCACTACGCATCAGTTTGTAGATTAAAGTGAACAATACAACCCCGAAACCAAGCACAGCCACAACCTGATTAGACAATATAACTCCGCAGAGCGCCAAACAAAACAGTAGAGCACGGGACCAGCTAAACTTTTTCTCTATTTGCGCTATCAGGGCTAAAGAAATAAAGAGAAAGATCAGGGCAAAAACCTCGCGGGACGCATCACAGGAGATGCGCAAGCCAACAAAATATAGTGTGCCAACCAAAGGTGGGTATGAGGCTTTTTAGCTGCGTCCAACCTAAACCTGCACGTGCATACCCATAAATCGATAACCCCAAACAACCCAGCAGTAGAGGCGCAAGCAGTTTAAGCGTCACAAACACTGAACCAGAAGCAGCTGTTAAAGCAGAGGTGACTACGTATAGTATGGGTGCTGTGGCGCAGACAGTTTAGCTTAAAACACAGTTTTATTTGGAATTAAGTAGTTGGCGGTAGATTTGTGTGTAGGCTTCGGCCACTTTGCTCCAGCTTTCCTTTTCAGCAAAAGCCAGGTTTTGTTTACTCATTTTTTCGCTGCTTCCTCATCAACTAAAAGACGCGTTATAGCATCGGCTAAGGCATCGACATCTCCGGGCGGAACCAACACTGCAGAGGCGCCGTCAGCTACGATTTCGCGGATCTCAGACAGATTCGAAGCTACCACAGGACGACCAAAGCCGCAGGCTAAATGGAATACTCCGCTGGTTCCAGGCGCAGCATTATAGGGCAAAACTACAACTTGGGCACGCCTAAAAACCTGAGCCAACAGCTTTTGGGGAACATAATCGGCGAATTCGACACCTTCTAAACCAGCTACTTTGTAGGGTGCTAAGTATCCTGGGTGCTGGGGGTGATCTGCACCTGCAACCACCAAGTGGGCATCTGGAGTTATAGCGCGGATCTTTTTGTAAGCTTCAAGCAATAGCGGCAAGCCTTTGTGGGGTCCCATGTGACCAAAAAACAGAATGGTTCTGTTTGCTGAAGCTAAATCTGATTGGGTGTCTACTGCTGCACCATGCGGTACATAGGAGACTCCGCGGTGGCCATAGCGTTTTTTTAGAAAAGCATAGTAACTTTTGACTAGTACAGCTATTTTGTGAGCTGAGAGAACAGTTTTAGTAGCCACCAAGATGCCTGCTTTGTTGATTAAGCTGGGTTTAACATCATATTTTTCTAAATCAGCCACATCAGCTAAAGTATGCAGTGCAGCTAAAACCCTAAACCCAAAAAGCCTACAAAGCAAAATCAGGGATAAGCCGGCGTAGTTGGTTATTTTTGATTTCCCAAAACTTTGAAAAGACACATTAAAATGTACAATGTCAGGATGTAAACGGATTATCCAGCGTAAAACATTTAGCACAGAAAACAACGAGTCAGAGCGCCAAACCCTAAAAACCGCCACTTTACTATTCTGGATAGCTAAGCCATCTGGAAATTGAGGTTTATCTGCAAGCAAAAACAATTTCTCTACTTCACTACAGCCAGCCAAGGCAGGCACAAGGTTCTGAGCGTACTCGTTTAAGCGGGCGCGGTTAGGCGGATAAGAAGATATAAAGCATATTTTCAAGCAGATGCGCCTCAACTGTATGCGTATGTACGCTTCAACCTTTGTTTACACCAACTCTACTATTTTTTTGTTACATAGCTAAAATGCCTTTGCCTATAAAACCTGCATGTGAATGACTTAGATTAAGCCTTGTTTGCAGGCGTCGCCTGGAACATAGGAGCCATCTTTTGCGGTTTTGGTCCAGACTCTTTTTCTTCTGAAAGCAAACTTGAGGAAAGCCCAAAACGCTATGATCATCTGAAACATCCAGTAAAAATAGATAGAGGGCATCAATAGCACGTTGCGTTTTTTTATGGGTTTCTCAGATGCAACTAAAGCCAAACCTATTGAGACAAGTGAAACAGCAGTTAAAA
>JAAZFA010000307.1 GCA_012511995.1 Thermoproteota archaeon
CCCCCCATTCCAAATAGGATGACTGGACCAAATACTGGGTCGGTTTTGCCGCCGATGATGACTTCTTGACCTTTCTTTTCAATCATTGGCTGTACGGTTACACCGATGATTTGGGCGGTAGGGTTATAGGCGGTGGCTCGTTGTATGAGCAATTCAAAGGCATCTCGAACTTCTCGGGGTGAATTAACGTTTAGTATAACTCCGCCAGCATCACTTTTATGGATGATTTGGGGTGATAATATCTTTAGCACCACTGGGAACCCCATTTCAGTTGCAAACGCGACGGCTTCATCAACGTTGTTGGCGACTGCAGTGCGTACGACTGGAAAGTTGTAGTACTTGAGTATCTTTTTGGCTTCGTCTTCGGTTAGGATTTCTCTGTCTTCTGCAGCTGCATTTTTTAGTATAGCAAGTATTGGACGTTTTGGTAGAGAAGCATCCACTGGAAGTTCTTCGGGAGTTTCATACAAATCTTTGATGTTACGTTGGTAAGTATACATGTACATGTAGGTTTTGAGTGCCTGCTCAGGGGTACTGTATGTTGGAATGTTATTGGCGTTTAAGATAACGTTTGCTTCCTGTACTGCACCAAAACCCATGAATGAGGTTACGATAGTCTTGTTTTGATAGGGCTGTTTACGAACTGATTCGACTATGCTTTTAGCGATACCTACCGAGTCTGAAACAGCCTGCTGGGTAAAGATAACCAAGATGCCATCGACGTTTTCGTCGTTTAAGGCTGCATCTACTGCTGCTTTATAGCGGTCTGCTTTTGCATCACCTAAAACGTCGATTGGATTACCATGGCTCCAGAACGGCGGTAATACACTGTTTAGAGTGTCGATTGTTTTTTTGCTGAGTTTTGCAAGTTTGCCGCCGTAGCCGATGAGTGAGTCGCTTGCCATAACACCGGGGCCACCTGCGTTTGTGATTATTGCTAACTTGTTGCCTTTTGGTAAGGGTTGTGTACTTAAGACTTCAGCCGCATTAAATAAGTCTGCTATTTCGCTTACTCGGACTACTCCTGCACGTTTAAAAGCAGCATCATAAATGTCGTCTGAACCTGAGAGTGAACCAGTGTGTGAAGCTGCAGCTTTTGCACTCTCAGAGAATTTGCCTGATTTTACTACAATAATCGGTTTAGTTCTTGCAAAGTGGCGTGCGGCGCTCATAAATTTGCGTGCTTCAGTGATTCCTTCGACATACATAAGTATGCTTTTAGTTTTTGGGTCTGAACCGAAATAATCTATTAAATCTCCGAAGTCTACATCAATCATGGAACCGACTGAGACGAAATTGCTAAAACCGATGTTTTCGTGAATTGCCCAGTCTAAGATGGCCGAACCGAGGGCGCCACTTTGGGAGAGAAAAGCGATGTTGCCTGGTTTGGGCATTTTGTCTAAGAAAGTAGCGTTTAAATTGATTCTTGGACGGAGAATACCTATGCAATTGGGTCCTATGACGCGTACGCCATATTTTTTAGCTATTACGCCAACTTGGTCTTCAAGGGCTTTTCCTGCGGGGCCGATTTCTTTGAAGCCTGCTGACACAATGATTACACCTTTTACATTGGCTTTTCCGCATTCTTCCATGACACCTGGAACAGTTTTTGCAGGTGTTGCGATCATGGCTAGATCGATTTGTTCTGGAATTTGATCGATTGTCTGATAGGTTTTAACACCTAAAATTTCAGTTTTTTTAATATTGACAAAGAAGACTTTACCAGCAAAGCCAGACTGTGTAAAGTTCTTGACGATTGCATAACCGACTGAACCTTCTACGTCACTGGCCCCAATAATTGCTACCGTTTGAGGATTGAAAACTTTGTCAAGGTTTGTCGTGACCATTCTACATCCTTCTGACATAGGTCGGTGTAATGCTACAAATTAAAGCTTATTGTTCAAGAATTATTATTTTTTGAACATAATAGTAAGTCATGAGACAAAACTGCGGTCTATACGTTTCATTGTTGAGGATGGAGCGGTCGGCTGAGAATAAAACAAATAAGGACAAAAGACTCTAAAAATTTGTTTAGTGAATTTGTTTCTTAAATTTCTAATTAAGAAATTGAGAGATTGAGTTTGTGTTCAACGTAACATGTAAGCAGCAATGGAAACAAAGATGCGGATACTTTTATCTAAGAGGTACATGAAAGAAATGTACTAAATCCGGAGCAGAGAGGAGAAAAAGCATGGTCGATGGCAAATATTGGAACCAAGATATCGAAACTATGCCCCGAATAGACATACAAAAAATTCAATTGCAAAAACTCAAAGAACAAGTAAAGTACTGCTATGAAAACAGTAGCTTCTATCATAAAAAGTTTAACGACGTCGGATTAAAACCTCAAGATATCCAGTCTCTTGATGATCTTGGAAAGATTCCTTTTACAGTTAAAAATGATCTTAAAGAAAATTATCCTTATGGTATGATTACTAAGCCAGAAGAAATTGTAGAGATTCATTCGTCAAGCGGCATCACGGGTAACCCCATAGTTGGTGTCTATACCAAAAACGATATGGACGTATGGGGCGAATTGGTGGCACGCTGCATCTACACTACGGGTGGTAGACGCCAAGACACTATCCATGTCTCCTACGGTTATGGTTTATTCACCGGTGGTTTAGGCATCCATTATGGCGCTCAGAAGGTTGGAGCCAGAATTATCCCAGCTAGTGGCGGTATGACACAGCGTCAAATTAAATTAATGAAGGATTTAGGCAGCACAATCTTAGCGTGTACACCTAGTTTTGCAGTTTACCTTGCTGAAACGATGGTTCAAGAAGGAGTTAATCCCAGAAAAGACCTTAAACTCAAAAAAGGACTCTTAGGAGCTGAACCTTGGTCGGATAAAATTCGTGAAAGAATAGAAGCTGAAATGGGTATTGAAGCCTTTGATATTTATGGCTTAACAGAGCTTTGTGGTCCAGGTGTCTCTATAGAATGTGAAGAGCATGCTGGGCTGCATGTTTGGGAAGACCACTTTATTGTGGAGACTATTAATCCTGATACTGGGGAGGTTGTTGCTCCAGGTGAAGAAGGAGAGCTAGTTTTTACTACGTTAACTAAAACGGGTATGCCGATGCTGCGGTATCGAACAAGGGACATATCTAAATTAATTATTGA
>JAAZFA010000308.1 GCA_012511995.1 Thermoproteota archaeon
CCAAAAGAAGAATCAAAAACTTAAAAATGATGCTAACAAAATCAATGAATTATTTATCACGATAAAAAGAACCTGTAAAGACGATAAACGCCAAGTTTATGAGGGCGTCTCTGATTCTAAATAATAGCTAAAAAGAATATGGATGCGACTTAACAGGTACACACCTGCTTAAATAAAACTCGCCAAGTAACATTAGTAGCCCTTACTTTATCCAACATATTCAATAACAACATTTATTAGTTAGCTATGCAGCATCTGTTTGTGCTCTTAGAAAAGTTTACAGAATCCTTTTTCGAGTTGGCATGGCCCCAGCATCGGAGGAAAATATAAACTTGAAAAAAACCCAATCACAAACAAATCACAATCATATTAATTTTAACATAAACGAATGGGAGAACTAAAAAAGTTTGACAACCACACAAAAAATCCAAAAAGACGACATTCACAATATACTCAAAACATTCTTCACAGAAAAAGGGTTAGTCCGGCAACACCTAGACAGTTATAACGAATTCATCGACCATGGACTCCAAGAAGTAGTCGACGAAGTCAGCGAAATACCTGTCGAAGTTCCAGAAAACCCATACAAAGTAAAACTCGGTCAAATATGGGTAATCGACCCCCAAAGCCGCATAACTGGTCCATACGCAACTGAAGTAGACGGAACAAAACATGAAATTTACCCAATGGAAGCAAGACTAAGAAACTTGGCGTACAGCGCTCCAATAGCGTTAGAAATGACCCCCGTAATCGACGGCAGGGAACAAGACACAGAACTCGTATACATCGGTAACATCCCCGTTATGCTAAAAAGCAAACTTTGCTTCCTTAGTCAACTTAGAAGTGAAGAACTCATCGCCGCTGGAGAAGACCCAGACGACACAGGCGGATACTTCGTCGTCAACGGCTCCGAACGTGTCATCGTCGCCATGGAAGACTTAGCGCCAAACCGAGTAATCGTCGACATAGATGAAAAAGGCACAGCACCCGTTTATCAAGCAAAAATATTCTCAACAACAGTAGGTTTCAGAGCAAGGATCGAATTAAAACTCAAATCAGACGACGCAATCTATGTCACTATGCCAGGAGTCCCCACAGAAATTCCATTCGTAGTTATCATGCGTGCACTTACCCTAGAAAAAGACATAGATATTGCAGAAGCAGTATCTCTCGATAGCGACATCCAAACCCAACTCAACGCAAGCTTCGAAAAAGCCATAGGTGTGGATACACCTTCAGACGCAATCCTATTCATCGGCAACCGTGTAGCACATGGTCAAGTTGAAGAATACAGACTACAAAAAGCCGAAACCGCGCTCGACAAAAACTTCCTCCCACACCTAGGTAGAAGCGACAAAAATCGCAAAGAAAAAGCTATCTTTTTAGGCGAAATGGCTTACCGTGTGATTCAACTAAAAATGGGCAAACGCTCACCAGACGATAAAGACCACTTTAAAAACAAACGTCTAAGACTCGGTGGACCCCTTCTAGCAGACTTATTCCGTGTCTCATTTCGTAATTTAACAAGAGACATCAAATATCAACTTGAACGTATAGGCGTCAAAGGTCCAATAATCACTGTTTCAGCTGCAGTTCGCCCTGGTATCATCACCGAACGATTCCAACATGCATTAGCAACTGGTAATTGGGGTCGAGGCCGAGTTGGTATCACTCAACTCCTTGACAGAACAAACTATATTTCTACACTAAGCCATCTAAGAAGGCTACAATCACCACTCAGCAGAAGTCAACCAAACTTCGAAGCCCGAGACTTACACCCTACACACTGGGGAAGATTGTGTCCAAACGAAACTCCTGAAGGCTCAAACTGTGGTCTTGTAAAGAACCTTGCGTTATCAGCTTCAATAGCAGTCGGAGTAAACCCTGATCGTATAAAGCAATTACTCTACGAAATGGGAACTGTCCCAGCCTACGAAGCCACCAAAGAGGTCCGTATTAACGGTGCCAAAGTTTTCGTTGATGGAAACATAATCGGTTATTGCAACAACCCAATGGAAATGGTTCAGTCGTTCCGTCAAAAACGCAGATCAAACGAGATATCAACAGAAGTAAACATAACCTACTTCTCAAAAGAACAAACAGAAACCGAAGAAGTCCATGCAAACTGCGATGAAGGACGTGTAAGACGACCATTAATCATCGTCGAGAATGGTGTATCCAAATTACAAAACAAACATTTGGAAAAAGTGGGCTTAGGTGAATGGACTTGGGAAGACCTCGTCAAAAACGGATTAATTGAATACCTCGATGCTGAAGAAGAAGAAAACGCATTCATAGCACTATCATATGACGCTATAGAACCCCAAACAACACACGTTGAAATTGCCACTTTCACAATCCTTGGCATATGCGCATCTACAATCCCCTATCCAGAACATAACCAGTCACCACGTAACTCATACCAAGCAGCAATGGCTAAACAAGCCTTAGGCGTCTATGGAACAAACTTCCATCACCGCGTCGACTCACGAAGCCATATCCTCCATTACCCTCAAGTTCCATTAGTCCAAACTGAGAACATGGATGTTATGGGCTACAAACAACGCCCAACAGGTCAAAACTGTGTAGTAGCAGTCTTGAGTTACGAAGGCTACAACATGGAAGACGCCATCATATTTAACAAAGCTTCCATAGAACGTGGACTCGCACGTAGCACATTCTACCGAATCTACGAAGCAGAATGCCGCCAATACCTCGGTGGATTAAAAGACAAATTCGTAGTTCCCGAACCAGGAACCCGTGGATACAGAGGAGAACAATACTACCGCTTGCTCGAACCCGACGGTATAATCAGTCTTGAAAGCCACGTAGTCGGTGGAGATGTTTTAATCGGAAGAATTAGTCCTCCAAGATTCCTAGAAGAATACAAAGAATTTGAAGTCAAAGGACCTAGCATGAGAGACACCTCAGTCGATATGCGCCCATCCGAAACAGGCATCGTCGATGGAATCTTTGTAACTGAATCAGGCGAAGGCAGCCAACTTGTCAAAGTTCGCGTACGCGACCAACGGGTCCCAGAGCTAGGCGATAAATTCGCAAGCCGCCATGGTCAAAAAGGGGTCATAGGCTTAATAGTTCCACAAGAAGACCTGCCCTTTACAGAAGACGGCATGGTTCCTGACTTAATAATCAACCCTCATGCTATCCCCAGTCGTATGACAATTGGTCAATTCATAGAATCGCTTGCAGGCAAAGCAGCAGCAGCTAGGGGCAAACCAGGAGATGGCACACCCTTTTCAAACGAAGACCCTGACGAAGTACGCAAAACCCTAATTAAACAAGGATTCAGCCATTCTGGAAGTGAAGTCTTCTACAGTGGCACAAGCGGCGAAAAATTTGTAGCAGACATATTTGTTGGGATTGTCTATTATCAAAAACTACACCATATGGTTGCAGATAAAATCCACGCTCGTGCTCGTGGTCAAGTACAAATGCTTACCCGCCAACCAACCGAAGGTCGTGCTCGCGGCGGTGGGCTAAGATTTGGAGAAATGGAGCGTGACTGTCTCATCGGTCACGGTGCAGCCATGTTACTACGCGATAGGTTGCTTGAGGAATCCGACAAGTATACTCTTTACATCTGTGAAAACTGTGGTCAAATTGCATTCTTCGATATGAAACAAAGGCGCTATGTGTGCAAAATTTGTGATGAAAAAGCAAAGATTGCCCCAGTAATCGTATCCTACGCTTTCAAACTTCTATTACAGGAGCTTCAGAGCTTATGCATCATACCAAAATTAAAACTAAAGGAGAAGGCTTAACATGGCACAAACAGACGAAATAATTATTCACAAAGTAGTAGACGAGATCTCATTCGGTTTAATCTCACCTAAAGATCTAAGAAAACAGTCTCTTGTTGAAATACAAACACCCGATACTTACGACGAAGATGGTGCACCGATCACTGCAGGGTTAATGGATGGTAGATTAGGTACCCTTGAGCCACGCCAACGATGTAAAACCTGCGGTAACACCGCTATACGCTGTCCAGGGCACTTCGGTCACATAGAATTGGCAACACCAATAGTACATATCGAATTTACAAAAATTATTTTTGAATTGTTAAAAGCTACCTGCCGTACCTGCGGTCGTATTCTCCTATCTGAAGAAGGATCCAAGAAAGCACGGCAACGAATTGAACGCTTCACCGAATTATTGGGTAATATTCCAGACGAGATCTACAAAGAAATCATGGCTGATATCAAAGCTAAACAATGCCCCTACTGCGCGGCGCCACAATTCAAAATTACTTTTGAAAAACCAACAAAATATATTGAGCAAACTGAATCTGGTTCAGAGCCGTTAACACCCAGCATGATACGCGAAAGACTTGAACGTGTTTCTGATGAGGATCTTGAAATTTTAGGCTTCAACCCAAAAGTTGCACGACCTGAATGGATGGTTCTTCAAGTTCTGCCTGTTCCACCAGTTTATGTGCGCCCATCAATTACACTAGAATCTGGTATCCGAAGCGAAGACGACTTAACCCACAAGCTAGTCGACATTATAAGAATTAACCAAAGATTAAAAGAGAACATGGAAGCAGGGGCACCAACACTTATAATCCAAGACCTCAGCGAGTTGCTACAGTATCACGTTACAACTTACTTTAACAACGAAGCCTCCGGTATTCCACCAGCAAGGCACCGTAGCGGTAGAGCCCTAAAGACTCTTAGTCAAAGACTAAAGGGTAAAGAGGGTAGATTTAGAAGCAACCTCTCAGGCAAACGCGTCGACTTTAGCGCACGTACCGTTATCTCACCAGATCCCAACCTTGACATTAACGAAGTTGGTGTCCCACGTGATCTTGCAATGAGACTATCTGTTCCAGAGAAAGTAACTGCTTGGAACATCGAAGAAATGAAGAAACTAGTCGTTAATGGTCCCGAAAATTATCCAGGTGCACTCTACATTATTCGTCCAGATGGTAAACGTATCAGACTAGAATTCGTAGTGGACCGCACAAAAATCGCGGAAGCAGTTGAATTAGGTTTTGTAGTTGAACGTCACCTAAAGAACGGCGACATCTCTATATTTAACAGGCAACCGTCGCTTCACCGCATGTCTATTATGGCTCACTACGTCCGTGTATTACCATACAAAACTTTCAGAATGCACCTTTGTGTATGTCCACCGTACAACGCAGACTTTGATGGAGATGAAATGAATTTACACGTCCCACAAAGCGAAGAAGCACGTACTGAATCTTTACTGCTCATGCAAGTGCAAGATCAAATCCTCTCTCCAAGATTTGGAGGACCAATTATCGGTGCAATCAGAGACTTTGTCACAGGTGCCTACTATTTCACAAAACGCGGTAGCTTCCTTACACGTGGACAAGTTGACCGCTTACTAACAACAACCCGCTATCGAGGCGATTTACCTGAACCAGAGATTAAAGAACCCGAGCCCATGTGGTCTGGCAAACAAATCTTTAGTCTCTTTCTACCAAAAACGCTCAACTATGTCTTAAAAGCAAACATCTGTCAAGGATGTAACAGATGTGACGAAGAAGAATGCAAACACGATGCTTACGTCGTAGTTAAAAATGGACAGCTAGTCTCAGGTATCATCGACCGTAAATCAATCGGTTCTGAGCAGTCTGAAAGCTTACTTCACAGAATCATCAAAGACTATGGCACACAAGCAGGACGAGAATTTTTAAACAATATTACTCATATGCTTAAAACATTCATCTCACTGAGAGGCTTTAGCTACACCTACGACCAACTGGTTCTTTCACCCAAAGCACGCAACCGTATGACTAAAACTATGGAGCGCACACAAAAGAAAATCGATAATCACATATCTAACTACCAAAACGGCACACTTCCACGTCTCCCAGGACAAACAATGGAAGAATCCTTTGAAATTTACGTTATGCATGAACTTTCATCCGCCAGAGATGAATCAGGTAAAATTGCAGACGACGACTTTACCTTAGAAAACTCTGGTATTGTTATGACGCGAACCGGTGCAAGAGGTTCAAGCTTAAACATCGGTCAGATAGCTGCTTGTGTTGGTCAACAATCAGTCCGTGGTAAACGTATCCTAAGGGGATATGCAGGTCGTGCGCTTCCACACTTTACACCCAACGATCCACGACCAAGAGCTAGGGGTTTCGTCTACAATTCATATCAATCTGGTTTAGACGCGATTGAATTTTTCTTCCACGCTATGGGTGGCAGGGAAGGACTAGTCGACACAGCTGTTCGTACACAACAGAGTGGTTACATGCAGCGAAGACTCATCAACGCACTTGAACACATCAGACTAGAATATGATAGCACCGTTCGCGATAGCGCTGGTGACATAATACAATTCCGCTATGGAGAAGATGGTGTTGACCCAGCTAAAAGTGACCATGGTAAAGCTGTCAATGTTAGTCGGTTAATTGACCAAATCCGTCTTGGTGAAGTGAAAGGCGTTGGACCAGCATCGAGTGATTTCATAAAGAAACAACTAAAGAGCGTTGAAAAACAAATTACACCAATTTTGTTAAGTCAACTTAAACAACACTTAACTAAAACAAAACTTTCAGAGAAAGGTGTAATTAAAGCAGTAACCGTCACCGCAGAACAATACAAGCATGCATTAATGGAGCCAGGTGAAGCAGTTGGTATAGTTGCGGCTCAGTCAATCGGTGAACCCGGTACACAGATGACACTTAGAACTTTCCACTATGCAGGTGTTAAAGAACAAAACGTCACTTTAGGTTTACCTCGTTTAATTGAAATTGTGGATGCACGTCGAATTCCGTCTACTCCAATCATGACTATCTATTTGACAGGTGAACACGCCAAGAGCAAAGAAGCTGCAGTTGAAGTTGCAAGAAATATCATTTATACATCAGTTGAAAACTTGGCATCGGCAATCTATGAAGATCCAATTCGTGAAGAAATTATTATTGAACTTAGCAAACAGATGATGGACGACCGTAATATTAGTATGGATGAACTCAAAGAGAAACTTGAACTACTAAACGCTACTGTAACAATCACAGATTATACCGTTGAAATTAAACCTAAAAAAGCTGAGCAAATTAAACGTATGCTAAGTAAGATGCCAGACTCCCAAGTTAAAGGTGTCCCAGACATTAAACGTGTCCTTGTTACTGAGGAAAGTGGAGAATGGGTCATCCGCACTGATGGTTCAAACCTTGCTAAAGTGCTAGAAGTGGACGGTGTCGATACATCTCGTACAACCACAAACAACATTCATGAAATTGCTAAGGCTCTTGGTGTTGAAGCATCACGCAACGCATTAGTGCATGAAGCAAAAGGTGTCTTAGAAGATCAAGGCTTAGACGTTGATGTCCGACATGTTATGCTTGTAGCTGACATGATGACTACCACCGGTGATGTACAACAGATTGGTCGCCATGGCATCAGCGGCAAGAAAGCTAGTGTCCTTGCACGCGCCGCATTCGAAATTACTGTTCCAAACATCGTAGAGGCAGCAGTGAAGGGTGAAAGTGATCCTTTGGCTGGAGTGACAGAAAACGTTATAGTTGGGCAATCTATACCAATCGGCACTGGCTTGGTTGAACTCTATATGTCAACTTTCGAGCGCCAAGATAAAGAAGGAGGAAAAACAGAACAATGATAGACATCGATAAAGCATTAGCGTTAGCAGTGAAAACAGGTAAGGTATCCTTTGGATCCAATGTTGCATTGCAGAACGCCAAAACTGGCAAGGCTAAAATGATAGTTTTAGCCTCAAACTGTCCGCAATACATAAAAGAACAAATAGAATACTATGGTGAAATCTCTAAAGTCCCTGTGATTACCTATAAAGGTACATCAATGGATTTAGCTGAAGTCTGCGGTAAACTTTTCATCATTTCCGCACTTAGCATTCGGGAAACAGGGGACTCAGAAATTCTCAAAGTAATAGAAGAATAAAAAATAAAGGGAGGAAAAAAACTGACAACCGGCATAAAAATCACCTGCGACGAAATGCGTTATATTGCTCTCTTTGAAAGCATAAGTGGTGCTAGCGTGAAAGACTGCATCATTGACGAAGAACAAGAACGGGCCATTTTTATTGTCAACCAAGGTCAAGTAGGCGTTGCTATCGGTAAAGGCGGTAGGAACATCCACACTCTTGAACGCATGACTGGTAAGAAACATGAAATCATCGAATACAGTGAAGATCCAGCGACTTTCATGAAGAACGCCTTAAAACCTGCAACTGTGCGTGAAATTCGTGTAAGCGAAAGAACTGACGGCAAAAAGATGGCAGTAATCACAGTTAATCCTAAAGATAAGGGTGTCGCAATCGGCAAGAATGGCAAGAACGCAGAACGCTTGCGCTTTTTAGCAAAACGGTATTTTGACATTCAGAACGTAAGCATCACCTAAGTTCAGTCCGCGTTGTCGGCTGACTAGGCGATGAACTGTCGTTGAACTTGGTGTTGTAGTAATAAGTCTGTCTTTCGGATGAAATTCTAACCTTAGTCAGGGATTACTGTTAAGTAAAACAGAGCTCCGCCTCTACCCGTTTCTTTCCAGCCTCCTAACTCAATCATTAGGGTATAAGTTCCGAGTTGAGCATCAGCTAGCGCAGTCATTGTTAGTGTTGTAGCTGTTTTTGTCCTAGTTCTAAGTTTACGGGGTTAGGGCTAAAGCTTGCTTCGAATGGCTTTGTCATATTAGGCGAGTCCTCATAATCCAGTCAAGGGAGGCATGGATATGGTGATGGAGCCGATGAGATGATTTTTGAGACAGGGTTGTTGTCAAAAGCGTCTACTAAGAGGTACAATGGAACGTTTAGCTCCCTTCGTTCTGTACCTAGAAGCAAGTCTACGTTTATTGTTAACTTACCCCCTCTAGTTATGTTTACACTTGATCAGTTACCTAAAACTTTTAGGTTCAACGTATCGATCTTTTAATACAATTTCAATATTTAACGCTATCCTTTGCGTCAGATGTAGTATTACTAGACTATTTTTTGTCTGAACGTTTCTCAATATGCAAGAGCGTTAAATCTTGTGAATGGTTTTAATTATGGGTAATTATGGGGTATCCTTGAAAAATCGATTGTGCAATTCTGGCGGAACAAAACCGATGGGGCTTAATGGGTATCGCATTTGGCTAATGTACGATTGTGCGATCGTTACATAAGCTTTAATAGTAAGCTTTAATACTTTCGAAGGGCTAACCTCTTTTAAGTAATGCTTAAGTTGACGAAGTTCAAGTGAGTGAGGGTTAGCAGCCTTTAACACCAAAACTTTGTGCTGTGATGGTTTTAAAGACTTTTTGACCCTACTTATTTGACTGAATGTATGTTGACGTATTTTAACATTACTACAAAATAAAAACAAAAGGAGAAGAAAAAAAATATGAATGCAAGAAAAATTGGGTCAACTTTAGGACTTGGCTTGATGCTTGTTGCACTGCTATCTTTGATTGCTATGCCTGCTTTAGCAGCGCCAGCCTCTACATCTCATTCGCGAGGACATAATTGTGGGCATGGTTCTTTTTATGTGTATGTTGTAGGATACTTTGACTCTGGTGCACCTAGTGTGTTCTATGATGGAGCAACATCACCTCAATACTATGGTTACACTGTAAACTCTTACTCCGATACAATAACTTCGACAATTGTGTATGCAGATGGTACTGGTACATGCACTACTTGTGGTCTTCATGTAAGAGCAACAGCTTGGGTAAGCCCAATTACATACCCATTAACACACGGCGGAAGCGTTGAGACTTGGGAGTAAAGCCAATTTTAGCAGTGTCTTGTGCACTGCTATGCCTATTTTCACTCTTTTTTTCTACTCCAGTAGTGAGTGCAACGGATAATTCTTTTCCATCAACATTTTACGTCACATTCAAAGGAGACCTGCAACTTGACGCCTCACTCGCAAGTAACGATGCAGCGCAAGAGACTGCACATATTTTGCAATTTTTGAATGGAACATATTACGGCGCTAAAACTGTACTTTTTACCTTCTCTATGGAAGAATCTCCTAACGGTGAATACACTGCCAAGTTTGTGC
>JAAZFA010000309.1 GCA_012511995.1 Thermoproteota archaeon
CCATAAGCGTTAAACCTTCAATGGGTTCTATCGCCCGAATCAACACTGCTTCGGGTTTTCTAGGTATAATCCCAGCAGTAATATTAACACAGTAATACATACCATAAATTAGGTAAACGTAAGCATATCCTTTTTCGCCAAACATAACGTCGTTGCGAGGTGTCCGACGCCCGTCATAGCTGTGCGCAGCACGATCTTCAGGTCCACAGTAAGCTTCTACTTCCACTATCTTTCCCGAGGTAACGCCTTGTGGTGATTCATGCACTAAGAGTTTTCCTAGCATATTGCGGGAAACTGTTAGTATATCTTGCTCGTAGAAAGTTCTTTGTAATATCATCAGTTTGAATTAGTAATGTCGGACAAAATAAGCTTACGCTTACCAAATCAATAAATTCAAAGTGCACGATAAAAAATGGATAGTAGCTTCAAGGAAACCAACAGTTAAAACGAACACATTAAACAAATATAGTTGATAAGGTTAAAAATAGTAGCCCTTTCTTACATTGCAACTACCTTTTTATTTCAAGACCGTTCTAGGAATAGTGAGGTATCTTATTTTGATAAGCGATTTTAACCTTGATGAATACAACATGATAGATATGGATGCCAAGAAAGTTTTAGAAGCACTCTCCGAATTCAACAGGGGTGAATTCGCTAGGGGTGATCAAATACATAAAAAAACTGGATTATTACCTGAAACAATCAATGGATCAATTAGAGTTTTGGAGAAATCATTAATGGTGGATAATCCCAGCTACTCTGAGAAACTGTCACCTTATGATTTCTATGCTGTAACGATTACCGAATTCGGTAGACAAGTTCTAGAACAGTTCGGCTAAACACAGAGCAACAAAAAAGAAACTATATGAATAATACTAACACGATAACTTCGGCAAGAACAGTAACAGTGAGAATCTTGTTTAACCGCTCAACTTGTTTAATTAGTAATTCAAGCGCTTCATTATCCATCACTTCACCACCATTAAGCCACTCCGGGGTTGTTCCCTATGAAAGAGATAAGAATTATAACCGCAAGTATAGCTAATCCAAGCGCTGCGGCTGCATAGCTTAGTAGCTCCGTTCGTCGCATTGCTCGCTTTAGGCGCGCGTTTAATTCTACATTCTTTGATTCATCTGTAACTGAAGGAGATGGATAGTTAGAAGTTAAAGTTATCAAGGCATTACAATTACCGCAGACAACTGCTTTGCCGTCAACCATGCTACCACATTGTGGACAATCAGCCATTGGTTCATCCTCAACAGAGTCAATTAGACATACAGAAATTAGAGCTTTTGCATACCGGCTCACCGTGTAGGCGCTGGTTAACCGTAAGAAATAAATCGCTAAAAAATAAATCTTCAAGACCCCCAACTCGATGAGAATGCCGATGAAGATACCGCTAACAAAAAAAACAGCAATTGTCGCAGTCATCGTGCTAGCTTTAGTTCTTAACTTTAGCATCTTTGTTAAAGCATATCCACTGACTTTTTCGCCACAGACAGAAACACTTGCAAGGGACTTCTCGGCGTATTACATGGGTGCCTGGCGGTTATTTAATAACCCGTCACAGGTTTACTACGATGGCAGCTTACCAAACGATTACCCAATAATCGGAGCCCCGCAACCCTTCAAGTATATTCCAAATTTTCTGATCTGGTTCTCACCTTTCTTAGCATTAGATTACCAAAATGCCCTCAGCATCTTTGATATTATACAATTCCTCTCTATGATACCACTAGCATTTTTTGTGTACAAACTAGTCAAAGACAAGAACCTTTTTCTCTCAGCAGCAGTCGTTCTTATCGTATTACTTCAACCAATACTCATTTCTCCATCCATAGCTTATGATGGCGCCAATTTCCTCCATTACCGTATGATAAGCCTTAGCATTCAAACTTTCTCACCTAGCTACTTATGTGGATATACCCTAGCAAACGCGCACGTACTTCAAAACATGCTCTTAGTAGGTGCCTTATACTTTGGATTCACAAAAAAACCATGGCTCTCAGCATTATTCTTTACCTTTGGAGCCTTTGACCCTAGAATTACATTGGTTGCTGTTCCGTTGTTGCTGTGGTATAATAGGCAATCATTGCCAAAATTTGTAGGTGGAACAGCAGTTTTACTTACAGCCACAAATTTGCCATTCTTTCTTTATGGCGGTATTGGTGAATCGTTCATGCAAATGGTGGTTACAGGTTCAGTGGTTTCACAGGTGTATCTCTATGAGTATATTCCACTGTACGCTATTGTTGCATTAACAATACTTGAAGTAGTAACTGTACTCAATAATAAAAGGAAAGAAAACAATACGAAGACACAGCTTACTATTAAGAGAACCTCTGAAAATATGATGATTAAATAGGTATTATTTTTTAGGCTTACTACAACTGCTACCCAAACATACCAGCAATAAATGAAAGTAAACCAAAAATGAACAGGTACAACACAAAACGTTTTATTTTACGAGCATTTTCACGCAATGGATCACGAATTAATGATATACTACACCAAATCAAACCTATGTCAGTAACTAAAACAAATGGAATAAACCAAATAGACACTAAATTAAAAATTATAGGAAAGAAGGTGAGGATAACTGCAGAGATGAAAAAGAATGCAGCAGCATAGGCAGCCTTTTTCTCTCCGAACCGTACAGCCATTGTTTTTATGTTATATGAACGATCACCGTAAACATCTACATTCCCTTTAACGATTTCACGTCCAGTATTTGAAAGGAAAGCCATCGAAGCAAATAGCAACACATTTACTGTAATCATATTTAGAGCAATTAGGCTACCATAGAGAAAAGGTGCTGCCACGCAAGCACTGACTAAAAAGTTGCCAGGTAAGCCACTTCGTTTTCCAACCGTAGAGTAAGTAGCCATTATTATCCAGGCAACAAAAGCAAAGACGAAACAATATAGGCTTACGTAATAAGCGGCGGCCAAACCTATTACAGAAAGAACACCAGTTTCTACAAGAGCAGCATTTTTAGAAACAGCACCACTAGGAATAGGACGGGTTGGCTCGTTTATTTTGTCTATATCGTAATCATGGTAGTCATTTATTACCATAGCAGCAGCTGTCAGAGAAAATGCTGTTATACTACCCATCAACAGATTTAACCATTGAATATTACTATTGCCTGTGGCAGCCAACAAGACGCCTACTAGTATTGCGAAGCCCATAACTAGGCTGTTTATTGGCCTGATTAGTTTTATTAGACCGCTCAATTTGGCCATAGAGGTAGCCCGTACGAAGATAATTAACAACCTAAATTAAAAAGTAATCCAACATAACTCATAAACAGCAACTAACAAAGACATAAATCACCTAAGAAATTATCAACCGGGTAAACATCTGTAAAATAGGCACATAATATACTATGATGAAAAAATGTCAATGCTCCAAAAAATTACTTTTATCTAGAAAAAGTTTTAACCATGAGTGTAGCATTAATCTTTATGGGAAGATGTACTAGAACAGTCGGTGAGCGCCGCCTCGGCAGAACCATACACAAGCTTGGCAACAGTGTAGAACTTAGTAGTAAAGAAGGCAAAGCCAAATTAGCTGAAGAGAAATACAAAAAGAAAATTCAAAACACCAAGGGATGGAGCAATGGGTCCCCAGTTCAAAATCTTCGTGACCCCACAAACTGGAAAAAAACAAGCAAACAGCAATAGCTTTAATCAACCACATGTTTAGATGTTGGAAAGCACCAAAATGGTATTTAGGGTCGTTTCGTCTATTGAGTCACTGGCAGTTTTGTGCTGATTACAAAGAACGTATTTCATAATAGACTTTTTATTTCATGATCCTATTCGTAGTTAATGGTGATTTTTTGTCTGCTTCATTAAATATCGAAAGCAACTGGAATTTTCGGCGGATAGATAAACGATTAGTCGTCGTGAAATCAATTAATGAAAATGTTCACAAATTAGCAGTTTTGGACATATCAACTAACCTCATGTTTATGGTTGAGGTACTAGAAAACGTATCCGCTACGTCAATTCAGCAACTGACTGCTGGACGGGAATATCTTTTTAATATCAGAATTTTAACCTCAAAAGTCCTTGGAGATATAAAAGCTGATGCGATTAGCTTTTTTGAAGCACTCGATATCGAGCAATCTACAGAGGATTTTATAAAAGCATACTGGTTGTATCCCAGTAAGATACGTTTTCAACTCGTAGAAGCAGAAGAGTCATGACTGGTTTTATCGAAGAATCATCTGTACAAACTTTTCGGGGTTAAAAAGCTCAAGATCCTTGTAGGTTTGCCCAACACCGATAAAGATGATCGGTTTTTGTGTCACGTAAGTTACGCTTAATGCTGATCCGCCCTTCACATCAGCGTCAACTTTGGTGAGGATAGTTGCATCTATACCTACGGCTTTGTTAAATTCTTCTGCTTGCATAACCGCATCGTTACCGATCAAGGAATCAACCGTGAAAATGACAAGGTCTGGTTTTACGACACGTTTAACTTTGATTAATTCGTTCATTAGATTCTGATTAGTCTGCATACGCCCTGCAGTGTCTATCAAAACAACATTTATTCCGTGAGCCTTTGCATGGTTAACAGTGTCATAAGCAACTGCAGCTGGATCACCACCATAGGTGCTCTTTATTACACGGATACCCAAACGTTTTCCATGTTCTTCTAGCTGCTCAATAGAGCCAGCTCTATAAGTGTCTGCGCTCGCAAGAACCACAGAGTAGTTCTTGTCCTGGAAGAATTTGGCTATTTTAGCGATTGTAGTGGTTTTTCCTGTGCCGTTTATACCTACAAACATTAATGTTAAGGGTTCTTTTTTGCTACGCTTTTCGTTTACTTTAGCCAATAAGTCTATGCGTTTGTTGGTTAACATAACTTCAAGCAGGACTTGACGTAAGTTCTCGTCGACAACTTTTTTACGGTCGTCAAGACGCTTCACCTGCACTCTATCGAGTCGTTTTACAAGGTCATCACAGATTTTGTCTGCAACAGGAAAAGCAACATCATTCTCTACTAAATTCATTTTAAAGTCTGATAAAATTGGAGTTAAATTTTCAGCCTTAAGTTCAGTTGTAGTGACTTTATTAACTAGTCCCTTAAAACCTGACTTTAGCTTCTCAAACATCGGGTTACTGTTTCCCTTCTCGTGCCTGAGAGAGTAATCCTTGGAGGCGACCTCTGCCTGCGTTTATACGTTCGGCTATCTGGCTGAACTGTTGCTGAGCTGCATTCATCGTTTTCTCCAGTTC
>JAAZFA010000310.1 GCA_012511995.1 Thermoproteota archaeon
AGTTTACGAATGTAATACCATACATGTTGACGGCTCAAACCTATGATTCGACCTGCTTTTGTGGGGTAATCACCGGCATCTATGCGTAACAGTAACGGCAAAACCCAAGTACGAACAGTTTTTGTATCAAATTGAATACGATGAGGCTTAGTGTAAAATTTTACTCTAGACTTTACCGGGACTTTTCTAGACTTCTATTCTTTTGCCACAAAAACCGCTCCTTAAAGTTTCTCCTTCGCTTGTTCTTTTAACTTCAAAATCCGAGTCGGACAAGAAGGTCAATAATCTCAAAAGTAGGCGCCATCAACCCATGACCACTTTCAACAAGACAGCAAAAACACATATGTAAATAATAAAAACTACAGAAAAAGAAGGAGTAGTGGAAGCACGGGAGAGATCAGAAACCTCTTTCTGCGTAGAATAACCAGAATTTGATTCTATTATGAATGGGTAGAATTATTAGACCCTCAACATCATGAATATTTAAGGGAGAATTATGCTAACAGAGGTAACTTTGGATGGATTATGGCGATTCAAAGGTTATAAAGACCAAAACGGGGAAGAAGCAGGAGCACATACACTTGCATGTCCGCTCGAAGGTTGGCTACTTGCAGAAGCACCTCTGACGGCACACACTAACTTGATGGACAACAAATTAATTCCAGATCCATTCAAAGGCTGTAACGAAAGGGAAGTACAATGGGTCAGCGAGAATGAATGGTGGTACCGAAAAGAAATCGACCTAACAAAAGAAACCGTCAATAAAGACGTTGTGGAACTCTACTTTGGCGGCTTAGATACCTTCGCCACTATATGGGTAAATGACATTAAAGTCGGCGAAGCCAATAACATGTTTACACCTTGGCGTTTTCACATAAAAAATGCGGTTAAAGTGGGGAAAAATCTCATTGTGATTCGCTTTAAACCAGTCTGCAAAGTAGCAAGTGACCTGGAAGCACAACATAAACACAAGTATGCATGCCTTTGTGCAGAAAATTTTAGCGCACGCCCATACGTTCGTAAAGCCCAATATTCTTTTGGCTGGGATTGGGGTCCTAACCTGCCAACTGCAGGTATTTGGAGGCAAGCTAAGATATACGCTTTTAATAAAGCACGATTAGGCTATGTTGCTTCAGAACCAGTTAGTGTCTCACAACAAATAGCTAAAGTAAAATTAACTGCTGAAATTCTAGCTTACCATGAATCTGAGTTAACCGTAAAGTTTTTTTTGTTCGGATTTGGGCAACGTTTCGGGGAAGAAGTCAGGGTTAAGGTTTCTACCGGTAGAAACTTTGCATATTACACCTTTGATGTTATTAAACCAAAGTTATGGTGGCCTCGAGGATATGGTGAACCAGCACTCTATGACGCGATTGTTAAAGTTTTTTCGGACGCAGAATTACTCGATGAAGCAATGATTAAAGTAGGTATTAGAAACATTGAACTTGTTCAAGAACCTGACGAAGAAGGTAAATCCTTTATTTTTAAAATTAATGACCAAATGGTTTTCTGTAAGGGTGCTAATTGGATACCTGCAGACTCTTTCTTGCCAAAAGTTAACTATCGACTCTATAATGAACTCTTAAACTACGCGGTTGAAGCTAACTTCAATATGTTAAGAGTATGGGCTGGTGGAGTTTATGAAGATGATGATTTTTACGATTTATGTGACGCATTAGGTATAATGGTTTGGCAGGATTTTATGTATGTCTGTGCGGGTTATCCTGAAGAGGAATGGTTTCTAAAAGAAGCTGAACGAGAAGCTATGGAAGCAATTCTACGACTTCGACGACATCCATCTATTGTAGTCTGGTGCGGTAATAATGAAAACCAGTGGTTACATAATGTGCTATGGCGGCATCGCGATAAAATGGAACGATTATATGGTTTAGCAATCTACGAAACGCTTCTTGCTCAAATCTGCCAAAGCTTAGATCCCACCCGTCCATACAGACCAAGTTCACCCTATGGAGGTGAAGACGCAGCCGGCAGACAGGAAGGCGACCGACACAATTGGGAAGTATGGAGCCAAGGATTCGACTACACAAGTTATTTAGAAGATAATAGCCGCTTATCTCGGAGTTCGGATGGCAAGCACCCCCAACCATGGAGTTACTGGAAGCTTACTTGGAAAAAGCGGATCTTACACCGCATTCTTTTGCTTTCAAGTCGCATGAAAAGCAGACAGGGGGTTTAGAGCTTCTGCGAGCATTACTTGCAATCCACTATCCGGTTCCAGATGACTTACGCCTTTTTGTCTTATATAGCCAACTTAATCAAGGAGATGCACTTAAAACTGCAATAACCCATTGGCGTAGTCGTATGTTTAAAACCAGCGGATGTCTTATCTGGCAATTGAATGATTGCTGGCCAGTCATTAGCTGGGCATTAATTGATTACGGCTTAAACCCTAAAGCAGCCTATTATTATGTTAAACGCGCTTGCCAACCAGTTATTTCGCCACTATTAGTCAAAAAAGACACCGTTGAAGCGTATATAATAAATGAAACGGCAGTCCCACTTGATGCAACATTAAAGTTTGAAGTAATAACCTTCAATGGTGAAGTACTCTTTAACGAAGTTACCAAGACTATAGTGCCAGCATATTCTTCTAAAGTAACGGTTCAGAAGCAACTATACAGCTTGCCTGTGAAGAGTAATTGTATACTTGTTTCAACCTTAAAGGTGGACAATAAGGAGGTCTACATAGATATGAAACCGTTTTTTGAACCAAAAGACCTCAAGCTGCCTATTTCAGAAATTCAAACTAAAGTCAACCAAATGGATGATAAAAACTTTGAAGTTTCTTTTGAATCTAAAGTTTACGTTAAAGCAGTAAAAATAGAAGTCAATGGGAGAAAAACTAAATTTAGCGATAATTTTTTTGATTTATTACCGAATAAGACCAAAGTTATAAAATGTCATCTTGATCAGGCTACATCCATGACCATTTTCAATGAAATGCTGAAGTACCAGGCATATCCTTATACAAAAAGATAATTGTATGCTTAATATTTAGCCGCCATAGACTAACTCGTTTGTAAATGTTA
>JAAZFA010000311.1 GCA_012511995.1 Thermoproteota archaeon
CCATTCGTCCAGCAACATCGGATATGCCGAAAACTGAGAAATAACCTGTTGTTACCAGATCAAAAAGTGGAGGATAATAAGCATATGTAGTCATGTAGTTCCAGACGTCGCCCCGACTTAGCAGTGTAGCGCCAAAAAGATGTGGCATTTCATCCCATTGCAGCGACATATAACCTACATTATACGTAGATGCCAAGGTAAAAATGACCAGAAAAGCCAGCAAAGCCACATAATACTTGTTTTTTTGAACGAAATGCTGTAGTAACTGACTGGATGCTTGCGTGGTAGATGCGACCCCTCTTCTTCGCCAAAGATTAGGGGTCTGTATTTAAAAAGAGTTTGCACAAGCATTAGTTGTAACATAAATGTGGGTTAATGCGGAAATGATTTATGGGTAAAACCCGTTTCCTTCTAAGTCAAGTGGGTAGGTTACACTAAGTGCCAAAGACACCACAGAAGGAGTTGTCAATTCTGCTCCCAGCCTACAATGAGGCTTCCCAGATTGAACGCTGCATAATAGAAGTCGAAGCTGCTGTAGTGGTACAAAGTAAGTCCTACGAAATTATTGTGTCCGAGGATGGTAGCACCGACGATACAGCTGAAATAGTTTCAAAAATGGCCAAAGTCAACCCTAACCTCATCCTTCTACACTCCCCTAACCGACTTGGAAAAGGTAAAGCAATTAAGAATGCTGTTTACTCTTCACGCGGAAAAATCATTACGTTTATGGATGTTGATTTAGCTACAGATTTAACCTGTCTACCTAAACTACTTGATACAGTTAGACAGAAGGGCGGTATGGCTATTGGGTCTCGACACGTCGGGGGTGCGAATGTTCAACGCCATCCTAAACGAACACTGTTTAGTTTAACTTACAACGTATTTGTTAGATTATTATTCTTAGATGGTGTTCATGACCACCAATGTGGATTTAAAACGATGACTCGAAACGTTGCAACAGCGGTGCTCAATAATTCACGTTGTGACGGATACTTTTTTGACACAGAAATGATCGTTAGGTGTAAACAACTTGGCTTTCCCGTTACTGAAGTTCCTGTAATATGGACTGAGAAAAACAAGGGTGGCTCAAAAGTTAACCCAGTTCATGATAGTAAAAAAATCTTTAAAGATATGATAACATTTAAACTCAATTTATAATCTATCTCTATGGCTGAATTTTCTAACCATTCGCCGAATTCGAAGCACCTGTTGCTGTGCGTTCAAATATATTGGAACAGGTTGTCCGTGTGCGCTGCATTTTCCATCAACGATGGCTTTAGTGATAGATTCTACTGTAGGTTCCTCGGCGTGGATTTCTGTATAGCCATACCCAATCTGAGGACCATAATGTGCATCAGTTCCAGCCACCCTAGACAACCCTAAACGCTTTGCAGCTTCATCAGCTTTTTTAACACTGCTTTTAAAGGGAAATGCTCTAGCGTTTATCACTTCAATTGCATCAAAACTGCTACAGACGGCT
The DNA here is from genome assembly GCA_012511995.1 of Thermoproteota archaeon. Lineage (GTDB taxonomy): Archaea > Thermoproteota > Bathyarchaeia > Bathyarchaeales > Bathycorpusculaceae > Bathycorpusculum. Next base: position 1,481 of record JAAZFA010000311.1, read on the forward strand.
TCTCGAAGACAACCTTTGAAATAAACGTAGGGGTGACAAGCTATTGCGATTCCACCTGCCTCATGGATTTGCTCGACAGTTTCAACCGCACTTAGACCTCTTGGAATGAGTTCATATACATTTAATGCTATAATGTGTCCATCAGCGCTGGATATCTCTATTCCGGGAATAATGAGAAAGTCAGTTTCCTTAGCAATTTTGTATGCCTCATCTAAGACGTTGTGATCGGTTACAGCACAGGCGTTTAAGCCATGTTTTTTAGAGTAATAGACAAGATCCTTTGGCGTTATTAGTGAATCTTTAGAAGCGGTGGTATGGACGTGAAGGTCAGCTTTTATCAGCACTGCGGGGCCTCACTTCGGTCCAACTTTGGCTCGTATCTGTGCTAATCGTTCGTCTAGTTTGTTTTCATCAGTATCGATTTTGTGGAATAATGGCTCTGGCTTGTTAATTTTGTGCCCTACGTCAATAGGTGCTAACGCATTACTCCAATTGCTTTGTTGTATGGCTCCTTGGAGGTTGAGTGTTTTCCAAAGTTGCTGTGACGTCTGGGGTATAAAAGGTTCAGAGACTACAGTAATTGCCTTGACCACTTGGGCAGCAACATAGAATATTGTGCCTGCTTTTTCTTTATCTGTTTTCATGAGATTCCATGGTTCTTTAGTGTTAAGGTATTGGTTGCCTACGCGGCTAATACTGATTAACGTGTTAGCAGCGGATTGTAGCCAGCCGTCTTCGATTTCTTTAGCAGTCTGAATAACTTTTTCTTTCAAGGTGTCAAGTACTGCTTGGTCTTCTTGGTCAAGTTTTGATGGGTTTGGAATCGTTGCTTCAAATTTACTGTTGATAAATGAGAGTGTTCGGTGGATAAAATTGCCAAAAGTATCATTTAGATCTGCGTTGATTTTTTCCTTGAATACATCCCAAGTAAAGTTTGTGTCTTTACTTTCTGGACGGGTTGCAATAAGGAAGAAACGCCAGTAATCAGCAGGGAACATTTCAAGAGCTTCGTCTATCCAGATACCAACACGTTGGCTCTTGGAAGCTTTTTGCCCTCGAAATTGCAAAAATTCTGTTGCAGAAACACTCCAGGGTAAGTTATATCCTTGACCAGACGCCAATAGCAGTGCTGGAAGGATAATGGTGTGAAATGGAATGTTATCTTTTCCTACAAAATAAAGTGTTTTTGAGTTCTTATCAAACCAGAATTCACGCCACTTCTCAGGCTTTCCCATCTTTTGACTTAATTCTATGGTCGCAGAAATATAGCCCATGACGGCTTCAACCCAAACATAGACTGTTTTGTCTTCTGCACCAGCAAAAGGCGCTTGAATACCCCATTCGACATCTCGGGTGACAGCTCTGGGTTTTAACCCTTCTTTTATCCAGTTTAAACTAAAGCTTTTAACATTAACTGGTAGTTGTTTGTTGTTTTCTATATATTCGGTTAGGGGCTGTTCAAGTTTCGAGAGATTTATGTACCAGTGTCGGGTTGTTTTTACAACTGGCTTAGTTTTACAGATTATACAGTAAGGTTCAACTAGCAAAGTTGGCTCCAATAGTTTCCCACAGAGGTCACATTGGTCGCCTCGAGCTTTTTCGCACCCGCAGTAAGGGCATTTGCCTTCTACGAAACGGTCTGGGAGGAAACGTTGGTCATGCTCACAGTAGAGCATTTGTGTTTGCTGGGAGAATATGTAGCCGTTTTTCTCGATTTCAAGCAACGTTTTTTGGACGAATTCTTTGTGGATTGGATTTTCAGTGCTTGTGTAGTTATTGAAGGATATGTTCCATCGTTGAAACAGCTCAGCGACTTTAGTGTGATTGCGGTCGGTCAATGCCTTGGGGCTGATGCCCTGTTTGATAGCTTCTACCTCGATGGGTGTGCCATGTGTATCCGAACCGCTAACCATCAATGCGTCGGCGCCTTTGAGGCGATAATAACGAGCGGTTACATCTGCAGATAGGATTGATCCGATGAGGTTGCCTAAGTGGGGGGTGACGTTGATGTATGGCCAAGCGGCTGTTACTAGAACTTTTTCGGGCAAGTGTTGTCTCCAACAAATCGTTTGCTACCATCCTATTAAAAATTGCTACATTGAAAGATAACTGAGATCACGGTAGTCTTCAACGATGCTGACAGGCATTATTAGTCAAGCAATAATACGCTAATCAACGTATCATTCATAAAAAAGGCACACCTATAATAAGCTGAAAAACCATCATTGCCTACAATTAAAGCGGATTAAACATGAGCGAACAATCAAACGAAAACAATCAAACCCAAGTTGAAAAACTTTTACTTGATGATCCTAACAATTTTCAGTTCCATGCTGCTTATCTTGTGTATTCAGAATCTTTTGATAAAGCCCGTGATAATCAAGTGAAGACTGAATTAAATCAGAACATTACGGATTTAAGTGAAAATAAAATTGACACACAGACTTTCTATATGAATATTTCTCGTTTTAGAAAGTCAGATGTCCCACGTCAAGAGCGCTTTTCCATGCAAACACAGAGAAAAAGAGATTGGCGCAAAAAGGAGCAACGCCAAGATAGAATAAAGCGTCATAAAAAGTAGACAATAATTTTTATATTTTCTATTATTGTTTATACAGATTATTTTCTGGCTTAAGTATGGTTAGACTCTGGAAGGTTCTCAAAGAGAACTAGACCGTCAACATTTATTAGGAGAACATGCGAAACTTTACAGCATAGCTGGCGCTTTGCATGGCAAGTACAATGCATACCGCAACCATTCTGAACCCCTCCAATTTAAAAATCGCATAGAAGAACTCTACAATAGACACAATGACCAAGTTGAGTAAATGAAGAACCGTGGTTATAAACACAACCTGCTTATGCTATCGAGTAATATGTTTATACAAAAGAAAAGTACACCTCGAGACCACGTTGAATTAATAAAGAGACAAAATAGTTGAATCCCAATCTCAATATGACAAAATTGAATTTACCAATTTTGTGCTAACTCTAAATCATTGAAACGAGTCAGAATATCAGGTATTTTATCGGTTTAAACATGTCTAAACGTTATAAACATAATACTTATTTGTGGCATATTCTTTCAAAAAGTAAACTTAAATTAAAAAGGGACAACAAATGAGGGTACATCTAAAAACAGTCGATGTCGTTGTTATAGGTATAAGTGCAGCACTTTATGCAGTGTTTGGAATCTTGACAGCTGGTTTCTCTTTTCTCGGCGTCGGTTTCTTGCCTGCAGTTGTGATTCCAGCGATTTTCGCAGTACTCTATGGTCCATGGGTTGGCGGTGCAGGCGCTGCCATAGGTATTTTTATTCGCGATATGTTTGTCCATGGAAATGCAGCGTTAAGTCTTATCGCAGGTGTCCCTGCTAACTTCATAGTTTTCTTCTTAATTGGCTATATTGCGATTAGAAACATTAGTTTAAAGCAAGCGCTATCAGGAATAACCATAGCTGTAATCGGCTTGATAATTCCAGTTTTAGTTTTCCTTCCAGACTTCATTACTTTCACTCTTTTATCTGCTGAATCTTTTCTGCTTACATTCGGATTAACAATCATCCTAAGCCTTACAGTAATAGCTGCAGTATCTATTCGGTATAAAGAGTGGAGAAGTTATGCAATAGGCGCTGTAATCGGACAAATTGCCGGAGCGGCTTTACTTTCTGTCACTGTGTGGGCTGTAAGTCCGCTTTTCCTTGATTTTTTCGGAGTGCCCCTCGCAACTATATACATTCTACCATTGTTCATTTGGACATTTGCTACAGAGATTCCATTTGTTTTGCTTTTAGGACCGCCAATTATAAAAGCATGCTACAGGGCATTTCCATCGTTAAGGCAAAGAAACCTTAAGTGAACCAAACGTGAGAGTCGCTAAAGCATTTGCACCTGGAGCAATATCAAGTTTCTTTCAAATCCATGACACTAAAAACGACCAGCCAATCACAAACCTAACAGAATTAGGCGCAGTTGGTGGAGGATTTGGCTTAGAAAAAGGAACACATACCAAAGTAACGGTTGTAGAAGCAGACGAGAATAGCGTCACCGTAACTATAAACAACCTACGGGTTCATGCTAAAACAACAAGACAAGTAGTTGAAACATTACTTAGCAAAATAAACCAAAGATATAACGTTACAGTTAAGCACAAAATAAAAGTTCCTATCGGGATGGGTTTTGGTACCAGCGCCGGAGGCGCATTAACAACTGGCTTAGCTCTTAGGGAAGCGTTAGCATTACCACTAACTTATAATCAAATCGGTCAAGTAGCACATATTGCTGAAATACAGTGTATAACAGGACTGGGAACGGTTAGCTCGCTCAATTTTGGCGGCGGACTCATTCTAGTTACCACACCAGGGGCACCGGGTGTTTGCCAAATAGACAGGATACCGATATCGCCTGATTATGTAGTTGTAGCAGGGTTTTATCCATCATATATTCCAAAAAAACCACTATTTTCTTCACCAGGACGTAAGCATCAAATCAGCTTGTATGGTAGAAAAACTATCGAAGCAATTCTTGCAGAACCTTGCTTGGAGAACTTTTTAGATAGTTGTTGGGAATTTGCACAAAAAGCAGGTTTTGCCAACCGGGCTATTTGCCGGCTTGTTAAGGTTGCCAAAAAAGCAGGAGCCGTTGGTGTAGCCCAAAACATGATTGGTGAGGCAGTTCACGCTGTATGCCATGAAGAAGACGCACAATCAATAGCAGAAGCTTTTAAACAGATCTTACCCAAAGAACAAGTACTGATAAGCAAAATAGATTTCCAAGGCGCTAGGCTGATAAAATGAAGACATTTAAGGCAGTAGCTGTCGGTGGAACGTTTGACCAGTTACACCGGGGTCATAAAGCTCTATTGGATAAAGCATTTGAGGTGGGCGGGAAAGTCCTCATAGGCTTAACTATTGACAATTTTGTTGCAAGCCTTGGCAAGAGACATAGAACTGCATCCTACGATGATCGCCTTCGAGAGCTTGAATTGTACCTATCTATGCAGGGTTGGACTGAAAGAGCACAAATTATACCATTACAGGACTCTTATGGACCAACAATCTATAGAACGGATCTAGACGCCATTGTAGTAAGCGAAGAGACGGAAAAAATTGCGCAATCAATCAATTATATACGCAAAAAAGCAGGGTATAACCCTCTGCAAGTAATTGTTGTTTGCATGATTCCAGCGGAGAATAAAAAACCTATTTCTACCACAAGAATTAGAAACGGAGAAATCGACCGTAACGGGCATATACTTCAAAGAATAATTTGAAGCTAAAGTATTTACCCTATGACATTAATCGGTTTAGGAATAAACGCTCTTTAATTTTCAAGGTGTGCAGGGTTGATCGTTGCTAAAATAACCGTGGTCAGACCAGCTGTTGTCTACATAGGCTATAAGCCATTATTTTAGCTTCAATAGCAACCCAAAACTGCCTACAACTGAAATATTATGGACATAATTTTTCTGATTAAGTTGAGTTACATTAAAATCAACGATTTCACCCTTCGCCTCTGCAGAGATCGCTTCATCGTCGTCTTTGAGTCTGCAATTTGCTCCAATAATATCTCTGCATTGTCTTGTCACTATTCTCACTGTGTTTCATGGTATTACTTAGAACCATTTTATTTTTTACCCGATTAAAAAAGAGAAAGGGATTGTTTTTATCGGAACCAAAAGATCCGAAAACTGAAGCGTGACCAACTGAACCATGAATGCCAGTAGTGGTAGTGACCGCGGAACCATGGGCAACCTGGCGTTTTTTGGTTTGATGGTTCAGTGGTTGGAGTTGGAGTGTTTGTGGGGTCGTTTGTCGTGGTTGGCTTTGTGGTTGGTTCAGGGGTTGGTATAGGTGTAGGTGGTGTGGACTTAGTTGTTGGTTGCGAAGTTGGAGTTATAGTTGGAGCCGCTATAGGGGTTGGAGTGGGCGAAGGATCTTGAATCGGAGACGGTGTTAGTGTAGCTGTCGGCGTTGGTGTTGGAGTGGCGGTTGGAGCAGATGTGGGAGTTGGAGTTGAGGGCACGATTGGGTTAGTAGTGGTTGGTGCGTATGCATCTATGAAGTGTTGGCCCATTGTGTTGGGTGAGTAACCATTGCTCAGCACAGTTTCACCGCTGAAGACCGGACCCAAACCTGAATCGCTCAGCCAGTAGTACGGAACTGCGCCGATATTCAAGTCGCGTTGAGCTAATAGTATGTTCTTCCACCATGTATAGTCGTTCTGTTTGTTGGGCGAACTTGATAGACATGAACCTTCTTCATTGATGACTAGTGGGGCAACAATTCCCATACTGTCGATACCTGTTTGAATTTGTGATTTCAGTGTTGCATAATCTTTTGCCCAATATGAACTCAAGTCAGTTGGCGCGTAATAGTAGAAGTGCGTTGTATAGACTATGTTTGTTGGATGGAATGCGTCGTCGATTTGTTTTACCCAGCTAAGGGTATTACCGTAGCCGTTGGGGAACCAACCCATGTGCCATTGCATCATGACCAAGTGGTTTGAACCTGTTCCTCGGATAGCATCATACATCGTTCTGAGGTATGTCATATATCCGGTGGGAATCATGTCGACATCTGTACCGACGTTTGGTTCGTTCCACGCTTCAAAGATTGCGTTTGGACAGTCCTTTAGGGTTGTTGCCATGTC
>JAAZFA010000312.1 GCA_012511995.1 Thermoproteota archaeon
GGACATTTTAATCCTAACGAGTTAGTTACCGTTCGAATCCAAGCAGAATACTTGGACAATATACTCTCAAAACCAGTAATGAAAACATTCAACAGCACAGGAATTATGACTTTGACAGATGGAGACCTTTCAACACTGTTCCCCTCGCAAAGTGTTATTTGGTCTCTTATCATAGATGCAAAAACAAACACTGCAACATCAGATGTCTCGGTAACTATGAGTTGCTATGGCACAACTGGATAAATTTTAATTGCATCCAAAAAATAGGTTCTAATCCAAGTCACTGCAATAGCAATTCTTCAAATATTTAGAAGACCATGAATAGTTTGCTTTGTCGTAGACAAATGTCAATTACACACAATTACTGACCAAACAATTGATATCTCTTCTATTAACTAGTTTGTAGATTTGATAGTAATTTCATAGAGATAGGGCCAACATTTACCTGTAACAAACAACCTGTCAGTCTCATCGTCGTAGGCTATACCGTTTAGAACGTCATTATGTCTGTTGTGTTGGTAGATTCCGGTTAAATCAATCCAGCCAGTTACTTCGCCGGTCAACGGATTTATAATAGCGATTTTTTCTGTCATGAAAATATTAGCGTAAATATTTTCTCCGATAAATTCGAGCTCGTTAATATTTTTAATTAAAGTTTCACCATCTTTAACGCTAATTGTCCTCACAACTTCAAAGGTTGCCGGATTAAGGAAATAGAGGTGGTCGCTGCCGTCGCTCATCACCAAATTGTTACCGTCATAGGTTAATCCCCAACCCTCTGTTGAAATACTAAAATTTTGCTTTAGCTCCAAAGTTTCCATATCATAAACAAAGCCAAGTCTGTTCTGCCAAGTCAATTGTACAAGCAAACCATCAACTTCCGCTAAGCCTTCACCAAAAAAATCGCTTGGCAAACTATACTCCTGTCTTACTTCGCCGCTTAGCAAATCGACACGGCGAAGACTAGATGAACCATAACCACCAGTACTCTCAAACAATGAACCCTGAACAAAAACTAAGCCTTGAGTGAACGCTACAGTATCATGCGGGTAAGTGTTAACTACACTATAAGTATAATTGACCTTTCCAGCCAAATGGTTTGCCGATTGTTCCAGCTGCAAAGCAATCGTTGTGACTGCAAATATAGCAATTATACTAAGAACGACCGCAACTAATCGTTTATCCATAGAAAAAGCATAGCGTTGTCTATATTAATATGTGCAACCCTAAAACCTGAATTAGCGACAAAGCGAAACACTTAAGTGCACAGAGAATCTAATCTTCCTCAGACTACAAAATAGGTGTTGAAATCAATTGGCTGTAGAAGGTTTTTTCGAAAACAAAAAACAACCCGTAGAAGCCAAAGTCGGCGACTTAACCCCACAATCAAAGGCTGTTAACGTCACGGCCAAGGTAGTATCTAAAACTGAAATACGTGAGATCCCAATGGGCAGAGATGGCTCACCACACAAAGTCAGCGATGCACTCATCGGCGACGAGACAGGTGTAGTCTACTTAACACTATGGGATGAAAACATCGAGAAAGTAAACGACGGCGACACCATCCGAATTGAAAACGGCTATGTCACCCTATTCAAAGGAAACATGCGCCTCAACATCGGAAAATATGGTAAACTAGAACCAGCTGAATCACCGCTCGAAGCAGAAGTAAACACTGAAAACAATGTATCAAGCAAAACTTACGAGCAAGAAAGACGACCCTACCGAGGAAGAAGCGGCGGACGAGGATACGGCGGTAACAGTTTCGGCGGACGCGGTGGCGGAGGCCGTAGTGGCTACGGTGGACGTGACAGAGGCGACCGTCGCGGTGGCGGCGGTTACAGGCCAAGATACTAAGTTCCCAAAAGTTTAGAAAAAAGGTTTTTTTCTTTTTTCAGTTTTTATCTTAAACAACA
>JAAZFA010000313.1 GCA_012511995.1 Thermoproteota archaeon
AGGCGACCTTTACCGGTTTATTTGTACGCGATTTGTATGCCGTCTTTGGATGCTATGTGGTTCAAAATACCACCTTTATTGTGAGACGTTTTTAGGTAGCATGGTTTTTGGTAGGCAAAATACATGAAGACCAATAAATAAGGGGTTGGCTTTGACGCAAAAAGGGTTTAGGGTTGAGTCGAAGCTGTTGTCGCATGTTTTAGGCAACAGAAAAAATTCAACATAACAAACTTAAATGTACATAATTATACCCTAAAGTCTTAAATAAAACTTTTAAGAATAATTCACTACCCAAAAGGCGAGTTACATTGCACGACAAAAAAATCTTACTCAAAGAAACAGAAATACCAAAACAATGGTATAACATCGTTCCCGACCTGCCACACCCTCTTCCACCCTTCATAGAGAAGGAAACAGGTAAACCAGGCGTCGGCATCGTCCCAAAAATCTTCCCCAAAGCAATCATAGGCCAAGAAATCAGCCAAGAACGCTGGATAGACATTCCAGACGAGGTCCGAGAAATCTACAAAATCTGGCGTCCCAGCCCGCTCTACCGTGCATATAGGCTAGAAAAAGCACTCAAAACTCCTGCAAAAATTTACTATAAATATGAGGGTACCAGCCCCGCTGGAAGCCACAAAACTAACAGCTCCGTACCCCAAGCATACTACAACATGAAAGAAGGTATAACTCGCGTCACAACTGAAACTGGCGCAGGACAATGGGGAAGCGCACTAAGCTTTGCAGCCGGAGTATTTGGACTTGAAGCAACAGTTTATATGGTCAGGGCAAGTTTTGACCAGAAACCCTACCGAAAAACAATGATGAATGCATTTGGCGCCGAATGCGTCGCTAGCCCAAGCAATAGAACTGCAGCGGGTAGGAAGATCTTAGCAGAAGACCCAGACACCAAAGGGTCCTTAGGTATCGCCATCGGTGAAGCAGTTGAAGATAGTCTTGAAAGCGAAAAAACAGGTAAAAAAGCTAACTACACCATAGGCAGCGTGTTTAACCATGTCTGTATGCATCAAACTGTTGCTGGAATCGAAACTCAGAAACAATTCGCGATGGTAGAAGATTATCCTGACGCGATTTATGGTTGCATCGGAGGCGGAAGCAGCTTTAGCGGCTTATTTTGGCCATTTTACCACGATAAAACATCTAAAAAAGCACCTAAAGAAACCCAATTCTTTGCTGTTGAACCCACAGCATGCCCCAAAGTAACCCGAGGCTACTATACCTATGACCACGGCGACACCGCCAAATTAACTCCACTAGTCCCCATGCACACCTTAGGTCACGATTTTATGCCCGCCCCCATCCACGCAGGAGGTCTACGCTACCATGGCATCGCCCCAACTATCAGCGTACTAGCACAAGAAAAACAAATCAGCACAATAGCAGTCAATCAAGTAGACGCCTTTGATTCAGCAAAAATCTTTATCCGCAGCGAAGGAATCATTCCTGCGCCAGAAGCAGCACATGCAATCAAAGCCGTTTGCGATGACGCACGCAAATGCATAGAAACTAACACTCAGAAGACTATCTTGTTCGCGTTGACAGGTCACGGGTTCTTTGACATGACCGCATACGACGAATACTTCAGTGGCAAATTGCAACCATACGAGTACCCAGTCGAGAAAGTCGCAGAATCCATGGATAAACTCAGAAAACTGTACCCATGGCTAAACGACGTGACAAAGCAGTACATAACCTCCTGCAAGCAGTAAACTTGCAGCCCCACAACTTTACCCACTAATTTTCTTTTTAACTTTAAGCACTAGAACGGACAGGTATGGTTTTCGACTTTTACCAAAAAAGGGCAGAACGCCGATTTATGTCATTTGCTAATTTATGCCGTTTTTCGAGTTATAGGAGTTATCACACAGTCATTCCAGCGTTAGGTTGTTGTAAATCTGACCCTTTGGTCCTCTATTTGAATTCTTTTAGTCTTCCAATACAGCAAAACATTGGCCGGTGAAGGAGCAATACTACTTTCGCTCGGTTTAATTCCAACAATAGGCTGGGTAAGGTATAATCGGCGTAGTTTTTCTCCTAAATGCAAAGAAAGAATTATCGTACCTACTGTCAAGACGATAGCATCTACAGAAACGTCCCAACAAGCCTGAAATACTACGTAATAGCTTTAGTTGCATTGCAATAGCAATCACAGTTGACGTAATTAGCTTTGCAACCACAAGTCTATTCACAGGTTCATTTCCCAACTTATAGTAGGCTTTGTAGAGGGAATACTCGCCATACTAATAGGGTTAATTATCACAATTATGTTATGCATACTTGCATCATCACATCTAAAACAAGTCTTTAGCACCCATCATAGAAAACCGGGAAAACAACATTCAACACAGCAGGCACTTTACTTCAATAGGTGCTATACTAGCAACCGCCTTCGGCATCGGCTTACTACTCATACTTGTTACCTGAATATTTGCCACGATAGGATTCTTCACAATGCAACCACGAGAATACGACCCCTATAAGCCCAACAATGGATAAGAACACACACCACAATCAGCACAGCAACCTCAACCAACCTAACCCAAAACCTAAATTCTACTTTTTATTAAACCATATACAATACACCTATACAGGTTAAACCAATTTGACTAAAGCCAAAAAAATCCCAACCAAAACTATAGGCTTCATCGTAAACCCAATAGCAGGCATGGGTGGCGCTGTTGGATTAAAAGGTACAGATGGCACACAAATCCTACAACAAGCAATCACATTAGGCGCTAAACCTGTAGCAGCACAGAGAGCAGAAACATTCCTCAAAGAATTAGACACAACAAAAAAATACCTAAAACTATACGTTGGCGCCGGTCAAATGGGAGAAGATGAAGCAAAAAAACAAGGCTACAACTACACATCCATTGGAGATACAAAAACAAAAACCACATCTAACGACACTAAAACTATTGCAAAAAACATACTGCAAACAGGTGTAGACTTAATAGTCTTTTGCGGTGGAGACGGAACAACCAGAGACATCCAACAAATAATAGACCAGAAAGTGCCAGTAATCGGCGTGCCCACAGGTGTAAAAATGCACAGTGCACTGTTTGCTGTGAGCCCTCAGGCAGCCGCTAGAGTAGCAATTCGATTTTTATGGGACTGGCTACCGCTACGCGAAGCCGAAGTGATGGACATTAACGAACAGGCATTTCGCGAGGGACGTTTATCCGCAGAACTACATGGCTATATGCTTAGCCCTTTTGAACCACACCTAATTCAAGGAAACAAACTTGAAAGCCTCACAACAGAAAACGAATTAGAGAACCAA
>JAAZFA010000314.1 GCA_012511995.1 Thermoproteota archaeon
CGCCTGATTTTTTGCATTTTTTGTTGTTCAAGACTCTCAGCAGAAGGTTCGTAGATAATGGAATTCGGAACGTACAAAAATCTTAAGCCTTTTCTAATAACATTTATAGCAATGTTGCCGTCTGTGCTACCATAATCATTGGGAATCTCGTAAGGAACCTTCGACTTATCAAATACTATTAAGGGACCATTTCCTGGAAATGCAGAATGAAGGAAACTTTCAGCTAACATGGAAGCATGGTAAAATCCTCTATAGGACGTTTCTGATTGCTGTGCAATTCCTTGATTCTCAAATACAGGTTGTACATGACCAGTCACACCTCCCGCACTTGTATATTGCTGAAGAACTTGCACTGCATTCTTCAGGGCATCTTCCTCTAGTAAAACATCCGAGTCTGTTACACATATAAGATTATGTTTGGCCTGTGCAGTCGCAATGTTGAGTGATCTGTTTAAACCTAATCGGTTGGGATTGCTAATTACTTTTCCATATAGATTCTTTTCAGTAAGTGTCTTGTTTGCAATTTTACTTGTTTGATCTATGGAAGCATCGTCATAAACAATAACTTCCAATAATTCTTTAGGATAGTTAAGTTTAGATAGATTATCAATTTTCCGCTCAATAACGTTCGCTTCATTAAAGGTTGAAACAATGATAGATACAGGGGGCAAAGCAGTAGAATAAACTGTAGCATCATCCGTCTTTAAACATTTTGAAGAGCCGTTTAAATGTGTTCGTTTTAGCACTGCGAAAAAATATGTACAGTAAACTAATAGGACTACCCCTAAAAAAACTAAGCCTATTAACCCTATGAAGAGCAAGTTGTCGGCAGCTCCAACAGTACAGCTCGTTCACTCGATAAGGTACAGTATTGACTCATTTCTTTATTAACTTTGGAAATAGCTTTTAATAAAACAGGATTGAACCCTTTTGTTCCTGCAAAGTGAATAAAAGCTTGCAGGTCCTTAGGCAAACACATTCCAGCGAAAGGAGATCCTCCGGCCACGCCATAGCTACCTATTCTAGGGTCAAGAGCCACTGCATTAGAAACTATTTGTTCATTCAATCCTAGTTTTCTACACATTAAATACATTTCATTAAAGAATGAAATTTTAGCTGCTAAAAATGTGTTTGATGTATACTTTATCATTTCAGCGGTGTCTAAGTCAGTTACAATTACAGGACATTTAAAATATGAGTAGATTTTTTGAAGAGTAGCTGCTGATCGTTTATCCAATGCGCCAATAACTATCCTGTTTGGATTTAAGAAATCCTGAATCGGGCTTTTTTCTCTAAGGAACTCGGGATTCATACAAACCCCAAAGCCTATACCTGCGTTCAAACCTGAAAATTTCTCAAGAACAGGAAGTAGTATGGTTCGGCTTGTTTGAGGGGGAATAGTGCTTCGATATGTAACGACTACATATTTTCCGAATCGTTTAATCGCTTTCGCTATTGATTTTGAGCAATCAATAATAATTTTTAAGTCAATTTTTTGTCCAACAGTTGGCGTTGGAACAGAAACAAAAACTGTATCAGCAAAGTCAATAACATCATCTAGAATATTATTCGTGTCATATCCATTGTTCTTTAGAGTTAAAAGTTTATTTTCATCTATATCGTAAAATTTAACTTGGTGGCCTTTTGCAATTAAGCCTATTCCTGTAGCTTGACCTACTATGCCTGAACCGATTATTCCTATTTTCAAACAATTTCGCCTCTAAAAAATTTTTGATTAACAGAACCAAGAGCTTCTTTGAAAATTCGATCCATAATTATTAATCCATGTC
>JAAZFA010000315.1 GCA_012511995.1 Thermoproteota archaeon
AACATGGATGCTGCAGAATACAAGCATGTCGTTTTAGGGTTGATTTTTCTTAAGTACATTAGCGATGCATTCACTGAAGCTTATCAAGAGATAAAGGCTGATCCCGAGAGCCTTGGACCTGAAGAAAGAGACGAATACCGAATGCGACATGTGTTCTGGGTGCCGCCTGAAGCCCGATGGGATCACCTTCAGAAAAACGCTAAACAACCCACCATTGGCTTAACCATTGACAACGCCATGGATGCTATCGAACGGGATAACGCTTCCCTAAAAGGCGTATTGCCCAAAAACTATAACCGTGAAAGCCTAGACAAGCAACGTCTAGGCGAGTTGATTGATTTAGTCGGCACCATCGGGTTAGGCGACCGTGAAAGCCGCAGCAAAGACATCTTAGGCAGGGTTTACGAATATTTTTTAGGTCAGTTTGCAGACGCAGAGGGCAAAAAAGGCGGACAATTCTACACTCCACAAAGTATAGTTCGGTTGCTTGTGGCTATGATTGAGCCGTATCGCGGCAGAGTATTTGACCCCTGCTGCGGATCAGGCGGGATGTTTATTCAAAGCGAAAAATTCGTAGAAGCCCACCAAGGACGGATAGATGACATTCACATTTTTGGGCAAGAATCCAACCAGACCACATGGCGCTTATGCAAGATGAACCTTGCTATTAGAGGTATAGAATCCAAAGAGGTAAAATGGAACAACGAAGGCAGCTTCCTAAGCGACGTGCACAAAGATTTGAGGGCTGACTATTTGCTGGCTAACCCTCCTTTTAACGACAGCGACTGGAAAGGGGAGATGCTTCGGGAAGACGTCCGATGGAAATACGGCGTCCCACCAGTGGGTAACGCGAACTTTGCTTGGGTACAACACTTTATCCACCACTTAGCCCCCAATGGCATTGCCGGTTTCGTTTTAGCTAACGGCAGCATGAGCAGCAACACATCAAACGAAGGCGAAATCCGCAAAAACATCGTTGAAGCCGATTTGGTAGATTGCATGGTAGCATTGCCCAGTCAACTATTCTACAACACCATGATACCCGCCTGCCTATGGTTCATAACTCGAGACAAACAAAACAACAAGTTCCGTGACCGCAGAGAAGAAACCCTCTTCATAGACGCCCGAAAACTCGGAAACATGATAGACAGAAGACACAGAGAACTAACAAACGGAGACATCAAAAAAATAGCAGACACCTACCACTCGTGGAGAGGCGAACCCATAAACGGACAAAAAGTAGAGTATCAAGACATAGCTGGATTCTGTAAAGCTGTAAAGCTGGATGAAATTAGAAAGCAAGGGCACATACTAACACCCGGACGATATGTAGGTATAGAGGAAGAAGCAGATAATGAAGAAAAATTTGAAGAAAAAATGAAATGTCTCACTTTAGAAATTTGTAAACAAATAGCGGAAAGCAAGACGCTTGATGAAGAAATAAGGAAAAACTTGGAGAGTATTGGGTATAACCTTAAGTGAGAAGTTGGGTTTTAAAAAAACTGAAATTGGATACATTCCGAATGATTGGACAGTTTGTAAAGTTAAGGATGTATGTCTAGAAATTTTTAGTGGTGGAACACCTAATACTCAAATAACTAATTACTGGAATGGAAATATTAACTGGCTTTCTTCTGGAGAAACAAGGAAAACCTTCATTCGAAACACAGAGAAGAAGATTACCAAAGCAGGAATTGATAATTCAAGTACACGATTATCAAAAATTGGCGATGTTGTAGTTGCTTCGGCAGGACAAGGATACACAAGAGGGCAAGCCGCTTTTTGTCTTGTTGACACATACATTAACCAATCAATAGTTGCCTTGCGAACAAAGAAAGAAAAAATGGTACCTTTATACCTCTTTTATAATTTATTTTCACGTTATGAAGAATTGCGCCAAATTTCTGATGCCCATAGTTCAAGAGGTAGTTTGACAACAAAACTATTAGCAGGTCTAAGTATTCAACTACCTTCAATTCCTGAGCAGCAAGTTATCGCAAAAATTATCTCTGATTTAGATTTTAAGATTGAGCTTAATCAGCGTATGAATGAAACTCTTGAGGCTGTTGGGGCGGCTTTGTTTAGGCGTTGGTTTGTTGATTTCGAGTTTCCCAACCAAGAAGGCAAACCGTATAAAGCCTCAGGCGGAAAAATGCAAAAATCGGACATAGGAGAGATTC
>JAAZFA010000316.1 GCA_012511995.1 Thermoproteota archaeon
CTAATGGCACTTTGCGTACAAATCATCGACGCATCATTAAAGTTCTAAGTCCTTAACCGTTTAGTGCTTTACAGAAAAATATCGGCCTCATTTGAGGCCGATATTTTTATTTGTAGATAGGAAATTGCTTCGTAAACATCCGATGAACGAGCGTCCGGTGAACACCAGCGAAAGTAGATTGTACTCTTAGTCAGTAGTCAACTGGACTTATCCGAACTAAAGACTCATGAAGTTCTCAAACAACTACATGAGCGTCATTTTTACATAGTATTAACATACGAATAGTTTTTTCATAATATTCAGGAAAGAGTTCCTCTATTTTGTTAAGCAAAGCAGCGCAAAGTAGTTTTCGTTGATGATTATTATCGCGTGCAATTTGTTTAGCTCCCCATAAATGCGTAAATATTGAGTTATCGGCTTGAAAAGGGTCATCTAGAAAGTGATAAATTGGAATATTCATTTTTTTTGCGCACATTGATACGATGCGTTGTTCTGCAAATACCATCTGTGAAACCATTTCACATGGATATTCATGATTATCCATCATGAATTCAATGGCACATTTAGTGTAGTAGTCTTTAAACTGGGTATTTGAAAAATAAGCAAATGATGTATTGCAGGGTAACTCAGTCCAATCCCATGCATCATCGAATTTGTAATTTTCTGCTTTTTTGAGTAAATGTTTAGGTAAATAATATTCCTCGTTAATTGTTTCTCGATGAATTATTGCAAATTGTTGTTTAGATAATATATTAGAGATGTTTTTCCAAACAATTAAATCGGTATCAATCATTGCAACAGGTGCTTGTTGATGTTGTAGTGCAAAAATTTTTGCTGCTGCCCAGAAAATTTCTTGATTAAGATTTGGTGAAACACTTTCCAAAACTTGGGTGTCGATGCCCGCATCCCATAGATCGCATATATTGAGCGAGGTATAGTATTCTAGTCCTATCTCATCCGTAAATAATTTTATAGGACCATTAAGTTTTCGCCACATTAAGGCCGATAGCACAGTCGTTAAGAGTTCAAAATCATCAATTTTATAGGCCTTACCTAGATTTTTCATGGTATAAGGAACGGTGCTATTGATATGAATTGCTTGAATCATAGTCGCCTCATTCCGTAGTTTTTTCTTTAAGAGTAATTGCTTGGTCACTTTCTTTTTTAATCAATTCGTCAAACATCAAACCACTATTCACTTGGCTTTGAGCGATGGTTTTCTTTGCGCTTATCCAGTTAAAACTTTCTCCGTAAAACCAACGAGTGCGTTGTGCTGTTAAACTAAGCTTGACTCCTTGTCCGATCACTTTTTCTTCATCAATAAATAGCGGTGTTGTACCCTGTGTATCTGATTTTAGATCTATATGTTTACTTCCTAAAATCTCTGTTGAAGGACGCACAGAGTTGTAGCAACCATTGTAAAAAATAGGCATACGACCCCTTTGAAAGATTATTTCTCTTATTTCACCGACGATTTTTTTAGGTATAAATGGAATCCAATGCAATGGCACTCTGTTTTGCAAAAGATAATAATAGTCGCAGTCATCATTTACGTTTATGTCTTCACTTTTATCTTCGTCTACAATTGTAAGAACGCGATCTGAAAGGTTTTGTCCCGCTATGGTCCCTCCACACTTGTCGTTAATGACAGTTTCGACACCCCAAACCATGTTTGCCATTTCATCACGTAAAAAATGAACTTCTTCAATGGGTTTGCTTTCTTCGCAACGCGGTAAGCTTGGGGGAAATAATAAACCTTTTTGTGTCGCAAAATCATTTGTTTGATAAGCATTGGCTTTGCTAGTGCCAAATAAATTCCAGCGTTCAGAGTACTCAACATCAGGTTGATTATTATCGTTATCTTCTGCAGTGGTGTTGATATAAATATACTCACCAAAAGTATCTTTGACAACAATGCCTTCAACATCAAGAATAGTGCCGGTTTCTGCTTCAATTGGTGTAATCATCCAGTCGTTGCTGTACATCAGCGTGTATTGCATGATGACGGCATTAGCGAGCATGGAGAAATCATTTTTAGACTGACCAAATTTTACGCTTCTATCTTCAAAATGCCATAAACGTTTATTGGGGGCACCCGGAAAACTAACCGAGACTGGAAGATAAGAGAGCATCTTTTCTTCTTTTAAGGCGCTTTTGCCAGTGGTCTTAGTCACATCAAATGAATACCAAGAAAGCCTACCAGTATGATAATCTTCCGCTTGGTAGATGTTTTGCTCATCTCCCAACCCGATTTCGTGGCTCATTTGACGTTCGTTCCAACAATTCTCTTCATCTTCTTGTAAGGGCAGGTACTTTTTTTGAAACCAGGCTTTGTATTCATGGAGTGTTTTTTGTAAATCCCTGTTTAAAATATGACGGAGTTTATTGACATCGGTTAGATACAATTTATAGCCGTCGAACATTCTTTTACCGTAAATCGCAAATAATTGATGCAATTTATCGTTTTGTTCTAATTTGAGGATGTCAAGAGTTTTGTTTTCTGTAATAGGTATAAATCTATCTAACGGCAAATCTTGTAGCAATTGACGCAAAATACGGTTTGATTCCTTGTTTACGAAGGTTTCATCTTTCTGAGCGGCGCGTAAGGCATTTTGCAGCATTTTCTTAAACTGAATAGCAGACTCAATACGAATAATGGGTGTAATTAATCGGTTTCTTTTTTCTACGTCGTACTCCATCGGCGTATTAGTAGAATAAGACTGTTTATTGTGTGTATTATTTTTTGGGTAAAGGCTATCTAGCCTTCTTTTGCTGACTTTTATTTTTGTGGTCACAGCCGTTCCGCAATCGTTGCCTTTAAAGCGACCGAACTGCCATTGGCGAGTAAGCATCCAAAGAGGGTCATGAATCTTAAACGATAATGCGCTGTCAAAATCGTCTTTTCGGGTTCTACCTTCAAGCCGTGTGTAGATCGCAGTATCTCTTTCGGCTGTATTTTTTACGCTAGTTAAATAGCGATCAATATTATGAATTAAACTGCTAAATATCCAATGATTCGATGCCATATCAAAGCCATCCCATTTATAGATTCATACGAGTTATTAATAAAATTCTTGTTGCTGTGTAGCTAATACAAGTGGTTTCTTACTCTTGTACATTTTTTCTAGCTTTAAACATAATCTGCACTCTTATTAATTCAAAAGATGCCCGCCTGGCATATGATTAAAAATGGTGTTTCCATCTTCTAAAAAGAAGTCTTCATTTTGGAAATTACCTCTTAGAGAGTAAGAAGAAACACCTTTTCTAATTTTTCCGCTTAAAAGTATCGATTGTATAATTGAAAATAATGTGGATAAATAAGGGTCTTGGTAAATGTTATCTGGCTCTACCGCACGATTCATCAGCATAAAACGGGTGGAATCAAGTAACTCAAGGATGTGAACCAAATCCCAAGGTTTCTTTTTATCGGTCAAATTGAATTCAGGATGCAAGGCCAACAGCAATGATTGTGGCGCTTCATTATCGGGTTGATCGCATTGGAAAATCATTCCTGCCGTTTGTTTTTTATAAGGGATATATTCTAAGCAGGAGTCAATTATAATTCCTGCATTATAGCTTAGCTCTTCTTGGCGACTAGCGAATCGTTCTAGCTTGTCGCTATGATAAATAACTAAGGAATCAACATCGGTCAAATCGTCTTCGCTATCGACTTTACAACCCAACCATTTTTTTAAAGACACATCATTACTATTTCTTGTTTGCAGAATCGAAACCCTAGCAGATTCTCCATTGCATAAGGATTGAAATAGGCTGATTTTATGCCAATGACTCATGCCTTCGCGTACATCGGCGATGTCAGATTGCCACTCTTCAAAGGTATTTGCATCTAGATTGTCGTAATATTGAATTCCCGCTTTTATTACTACATCATATTCTACGCATTGTTCTTCAGAAACCATGTTGTTTAAAGTGAACTGTGGAAATACCTTAAATGAAGTGCTTAATAAAGCTTGAATTGCTTGGATGTAGTCTGAAGAAAGGTAGCTTTTCTCACTGAGCAAATCTACTATGTGTTCTGCCTTTTTGATGCGCTCTTCGATTTGTTGCTTAGCGTAAAGAAACGATTCAATAAAAGCTTGTTGAGCTTCTAAGGCTTGGTCAAAGTTAGGACGGAACAGGATTGGATTTTGGTGAAATTCTTGTTTTTGTGTTACGGGATTAATAAGCAATATCGATAGTTCAGGTTTGAACTTAGACGGCGCATTAGTCATGCCAGCCGCTTGGCACTCACATAAGAGCGTATACATTTCGGCTAATATAGCGTCATCTAACACCTGCAGTTTTCTGATCTTAGCGAGACACTGGTACATTGCATTATTAAGCTGGGTAAAATAAGAACGCACTGATATATAACGTGATTTCAGATCCTTTAGATTAATCGCTTGTTCATTATCACTATCATTATTTGATTCCACCGCGATATCATTGGCTTTCATGGCATGGCTCATTAATATCATATTACGCAACTGAGTGATTCTTAATTCATTTTCATAAAGGCTGAACTTATTTAATTCATCATCATCTTCTAAATAAACATCATCGATGTCTTTTTCTTGCTCTGTTTTAGGCCAACTTGGGTACACACTTATCTTGTCTGTAAAGTTTTGGTGTTTAATTCGCCATAATGTCTCTACATAATCGTAAAAACTCTGCTCGTTTTCTGATAAATACAGGTATTCAATCGGCAAGATATCTACATCAGCTAAGCTGCAACGATTATACGAGGTGCTGCCGTCTTGCTTGGTTTGAGCAATACAGAACCAGATCGATTGCATGCTTCCCATGAGTTGTTCTAACCAAGTATTGATAGCCGGCTCTGCTAAACACATGGGTTTAAAAGATGAGCTTGTATTAGTAGGCAGAGCAATCGCAACTTTGTTTGAAAACACCACGTGCTCCATCGGTGTATCCAGAACTGTGGGCAGGGGTAAATTGCCTTTACCTTCTGCCATAAATTGAGTAATCGCCGCATAGGAGTCTATATCGCCTTGTACTAAACAGTGCACGCCTTCGGCTAATAACACATCGTTTAGCGCATCATAAGAGTCTACCAAGCGTTCAATGGCTTTAAACAAACATTGTTGATGTTTGGCATTGTTGCTAATATTGGTTTCCTTAGCAAAGACTTGATACCAATCAAGGGATAAGCAATGCTTAGTTAACCAAGTAGAAACAGATTCCGAATAATCCCATTGATTAATAAAGCTATTAAGTAAGGCCTCGCCATTAATGATCTGCATAACATATTGGGCAGCTCGCTCATCTTCGGCATTGATATCGACCACTTGAGGGAAGATTTTTCTTAATGGATAAATATATTTATCCATTTCATATTCAGCCCCTTGTTTATAGGCTTCATGTAGATAGCGTTCTAAATCAGCGCCTAAAATGCTGCTGGTAGATAGACCAGCTTGTACGCCCGAGATCATACGTAAGGCTTGACGTGCTCGCATGGATGAGAGATTCACGCACATATGTGAATAGTTCGCATCTTTTTTACTACTTAAATAAGCACTTCTCAGAATGGCAGCGGAAATCGCATGCTGTAAAGTCGGTGCAATGATATATTCACCTTTATTGTAGCCAGCGTTTTTAACTAGGCGTATTTCTTCTTGCCCATTTCTCTGATCTAACTGCATCAAGTTAATGATCTGTTCTCGATTGTCTATTTCTTCTCGGGTATTTTCTTTTAAATTAAAGACCCAACCAAAAGCGCCAATCAGAGGTGTATTATGCTTGTTAGCGTTGGTTTGGGAGGAAATAAGATAATCTAAAATGCCGGTAAACCAAGCATCAATTCGGTGGGTAAATAAATCCAAAAATTCACTAACCAATAATTCACACTCTTTGGTATTCAGATGAGGGAGTTGCTTTTGAACGATAGTACTTAGTTCAGTTAAGGGTACGTTGCGTACCACATCGTCCACTGGCCATGGCGTAAACAAACCATAGTCTTCAAAGGCTTGAATATAGTCAGGAACCTGGACATCTTTTTGAGGTAATAGGGGAGAGTCAATTAAAGAACGTTCGAAAAACTCGATGGAATGTGGTGTTTGGCCGAGCATTTCTAAATACATTTGCTCTTTGTGGCGTCCTTTTAGATTTTCTGCATGAATGACTTTTTCATTTCGAAGATCTTTCCATTTATTAGCCAAGGACACGAGCAGATGATTTAGCTCTCTCATTAAGGGATGACTATCTTTTTTGAGATTCTCATTAAGTTTTAAAAAATCACTTACCGGTAATAATCCATAAGGGTGGTCACCAATTTTTAATGAAGGAAGTACACCGCGTGCTTTAACGTGAGCGACTAAAAAGTCACCGATAAAGTCTAGTAAACCATTGATTTCTGAGTCATCAATATCAATGTATTTTCTAAAGTGAGTCCACAACACTTGATATGCTTTTTCTGCATTATCTAGTTCTTTGTTGTCAAAACTAGCCAGTCTTCCCCAGCATTCATCATAGTTTAATCCTAAAGCATCGGATATCTTTTTCGAATCAAATAAAGCATTGTTTTTATTTTTATAAATTTCTTCAACTTCAATTTCATAGCGTCGCTTCATCTCTATTTCTGGTTCGACACCATAAAAGTTTGCTCCTTCGGTAATAATATTGGTAGGTATGCCTGTTTTTAGCGTTTCCAATCCCACGGTACTGTAGTTATGGCTATTAAATAGGCTATGTAGATAACTTTGGTCATTTGCATCGGTTTGTTTTACGCCTAAAACGTAAATATAGTTGAACTCATTAACTGAGTCATCTATAGGCACAGTAATCGCTAAACCTGATTCTTCGGCTTTAGTATAATCGACCATCCAGGCGATGCCGCCGTTGATTTCTAAGTCACCCTGTTGATTAATCTTATATGGTTCGCTGTCTAAGTCTTCATTTGGATCAATGCCTAATTGAAGATTTTTTTTTACTTTTCGACCAAAGTGTGTGATTTTCTCGTTTTCTTTGCCTTTTATTTCACCAATTAACATAAATCGATCAGGTAAGATATTTGATACGGGAAAAGAGGGATGATCAGCACGATTGAGCGGTACCTTCGGGAAGATATCGTGAATTTCTTCGTCGAGATATTTTTGCATCATATCATTTAGAGAAATTCGTTTTGAAGTGAGTTTTGTCTGAAACTCAGCTACTTCTACACTAAGGTTTTTTAAGATGGTGTAATCTACATCCCAAAGTTCCATAGCGCGCAGATTGTCACCATAAAGTCCCGGAAATTTGCGATAAAAAGCCATAAACGTATCTAAACGTTGAGTCAAATATGCAAGGGTTGTATGGATGTGATCAAATAGATAATCCACAATGTATTCGCAGGACATGACCTCACGATTGATCAAAAATAAATCATTTTTAATATTGCCTAAGTGAATTCGAATTGCTTTTTCTATAAGATATTCACCACTTTGATAACTTTTATGAAGACTCTCGTCGAGTGTAATGTCTGCTAAATGGCGATAAATGTTTTCACAAGCACTATCTATTGCCTCTAAGTTTTGATAGGGACGACGGTAATACAAGGGGCCGTCAGCTTTGAAGTCGCTAATGTTATTGGGCTTTAGCTGTCGACAAAGCCAAGCAGCACGATGAATCGGATATTTAGAACATAAAACTTGCCAGGCTTCATATTCCCGGTGCTTACTGCCACTTGCGATAAACCATTGAAGCCAGAAATGCTTTGCATCGATGATTTCTTGCTCACTCAGTTTCTCGTTTAAATAGTCAAGAAATATTTCATCTGGAAAAATACGAACACATAATTCTTTCTGAGCGTGTTGGGTATTTTTCATGGTATTGGGATTTTGGTTCTCTTCAATTTCACTGATCCATTTTTCAATTAAAAATAGATACTCATAAGCTTTTATACCTGTAAAATTGAATAAATTATTGGCGCCAGGGAAGTTTATCTTTTGTGATGAGAACGAAGAAGGGTCCGACCCAGATTGACTATGGGTAGCATGAGCTTTTGGCGAGGAATGATTGATATCTATAACAGCTGACTTTTTGCGTTGAAAATAGCTGAGCTCCTGGTATACCTTCATACCTTTTAATTTATAGCCACCAGCGTTAATAAAAGCTTCGGCGACTTCTGGGTTGGTAGCAGCTTTTGAGAGCGCTAAAATAATAGGATCTTTACTGTATTTTGGATACGCGATCGGAAAAAGAAATGTGCGAAATATATCTTTGGTGAGATAAAAAATATCGACAAAATCTTTGTCGGACAATAGTTCGGCTACTTCAATCGCTTCTTTAATTTGCATCACAAAAGGGAGGTAGTTAACATCTTTGTTAAATTTCCTTTGTAAAAGTTCATTGAGTAAACTTTTAAACATCAATAAGATATTGATTAAGCTATTCTCTTGCTTTGGTACGACTTTGCTCCTGCGGAAATGGGTTTCTATTCTTAATGGAAAGAGTAAAAGAGGCGTATCACTTTGTACTGAGCTCAATATTTTTTCAAATTCGATTTGTCTCAATTCTTGTAAGTTGTTTGATTCCATATTTCTTATTTACTAATAAAGGTTATTGGATAATAAATAAAGATAAGTGCTTTCCGTATAAGCTTGGGTCGTTTCTTAGAGCTTTTGCGGCATCGGCTGCATTGTTGGTCGCCATAAATTCTTTATGTTTTTGAGCGTTATATTCAAAATTTAAATCTTGTACATTTTCTTCAAAGGCAAGGATATAGCCATAATCGTCGACGGCGGGATTGCCTAATAAGGCATCAAACTCTTTTTTAAAACCAACGAGATAAACATCATCGCGCAAATGAGCTTGAATGACGGGGAGAATAATGCCTTCGTTTTGCAGACTGGCTTGGCTATCAAAATCAACTCGTTTGCGTTTTTTATCGCCACTGGCTTTATGTAAAAAAACTTGTGTACTAGGAAACTGTTGCATTAGTTTTCCCTTGATAGCAAAGAGTAAAAGACCAGTTTTTGACTCGGCATGGTTGTCGCCTAATGCTCCACTCCATGTATGCAGAGGGGTGACGTCAAAGAAATTATCGCTGCGAATACTTTGGGCATCCGTTTCGGAATCCCAGAATTTGCGGAAGTAGGAGCCACGTTGATCGGTAGGAAATTCACGCCATAAAAGCTCGCGTCCCATTTCAGTATTCATGCCACATAAATAAGCTTCGACAAATGAGGTATCACTTTTGAATACCGCTACTGAATTGTCAGGAATGGCATCTACACCTGGAATAATGAATTTATCGGAGA
The DNA here is from genome assembly GCA_012511995.1 of Thermoproteota archaeon. Classification (GTDB taxonomy): domain Archaea; phylum Thermoproteota; class Bathyarchaeia; order Bathyarchaeales; family Bathycorpusculaceae; genus Bathycorpusculum. The sequence continues at coordinate 9,258 of JAAZFA010000316.1, forward strand.
AAAGTTTTAAATAATGATAGACTGGTTCAGGAAAAATTGGATAGGCCAAAATGGGGTATTTAGAGTGCAAGAGTTCCTCAATATACTTATCACGTAATTTTTTGCCTGTTTTTGTGTCGTCAAAAAACTCAGAATAATAAGCCACAGCCACTTGACGTATACGTTCGTAAGTCTCGTTGTTTTCTAAACCAGCATGTAAGTTTTTTATGTCTTTTTGATCAATGGCTTTGATGATTTCGTCAGATTCTTTGACTTTTTTCTCTGCATCTATCTCGTCTTTTAATTTTTTTAATTCATTTATTTTGGTCTCTAATTGTTGCCAAGCTCTTAAATAAGGGAATATGTGTGGATCCTTACTTTGTTTTAAAAATTGCGCATACTCATAGACAGAGTCAAAGGTCTGTAGATTATTATCAGCTAGTTTTTCCGTGTCTATGGTGATGTAATCAGGCGTGTTTAAGAGATAATTGGTGATCTCTTTTTGGTAATCGTCATAACGCTTTTTTTTGTTTTCACTGATATTGGGTGCATATTGAGGTGTTTTTGAGATTTTATCTCGTAAGTCATTGCCTTCATTATCCCAGATATCGGTAGGACCATCTAAGAGACTCTCATAGAGTTTGGGATGATAGCAAGCACTAACGTTATAACTAGTGCTCCCTCTGCCAAAGCCATAACTGTAACGATAGTCATCAGACTTTTTGCTGAGCGCGTCATTCATAAGAATTGATACAGGGGTCCCAAATTTAGGGTTTTTTAAAAACTGAATATAGACATTGATTGATTCTTGTAAATTAGCTTCTGCTAAGTTTTTAGTGGTTGTTCTATATGCATCTAAGAGCATATTTTTGCAGACAAAGTACAGACCATCTTCTCCACCTAAGCGAGTGATGGTTGTTTTACTGCCAAAAAGGAATTTATAAATCTCATCATCAAGTCCAATAACATTTTTGATGGCGAATTTATCTGGGACTCTTATAGTCTGAGCCGAACTGATTGTAGAGGAAATATTGTTACCAGCGTAACCATAGAAACTATGTCGATGCAAACCTTTTTCTAAAAATACTCCCATCATTTCATAGTATTTATCTGAGTCGTTTCCATAGTTAAATCTAGATTCATTCTCTTTAAAGAAATTATAGTAATACTGTAAATGCTGAGCGGGTATGGTAGATGTGTTGTTGTCTTTATTGAGGTCAGGTGAGTTGGAAAGGTATAAATTTTGTCTGGAAAATATAAAACGATTTTCAAGCTCAGGTCTTCTTTCACAAGAAGGCACAATGAATTCTAAATCTTTTATTGCTAAGAATGGCTTCAAGTATTGATGATTTAGCTCATGGATTAACGCCAATAAAATAATATCTGTGGTGTGAGTGATTTGTGCTAAAGTCGGCAGATTATGAAAAGTATGTTCCTTGGCTTTAAAGATTTGTTGCTCGGCAATATTTTGCATCAGCGAGGTCGGATCTAGCGTGCCGATTAAGCGCGCTAACTCTTTTGTAAGATGCTGAAAAGAGGCGGTGGCAAAAGCTTGAGGAATATTGCTATCTTTTAATATTTGCTCTAAAGAGGTTTGTGGGTTGCCGTGTTCATCCTCTGTCATGGCTGATTTCATCGAATGAAAATACTGCATAAAATTAGCAATAAAATTCGCCGAACTACGGTCAAACGTACTAAAAGTTTTATTACGTAAAGATTTATTGGCGTTTACACTTAAAAGTCGCTGATAAAGTTCACGGTTAAGTGCTTGGATTGCTTCTACCTGTTTCCAGGCACGATTGACCAGTTCTTCTTGATGGATTTGTATGGTTTTTTTTCCTAAACCTGCTACTGCACGGTAATGCAGATCTAAATTTATTTGAGAAACCCAGGGGGTGTTATTTTTCTGATTCTCAGTTTCATCAATACTGCTTGCCATACTATGCTTGGCACCGTAAGCAGGAGGAACAACCCACGGATCATCTTTTAATGTGTTCTCGGCTTGCCCCTCTTCTGAGTCGGATAAAAGGAATTTATTTTCCAGAAAAACAGGGTTTTTAGAAAGCAGATCCTTGAGTCGCTCATACAGTTGCTCTTCTTGATTTTTATTAGTCGGATCCGGAAAAGACGCGGGTTTTTCTTGACCTATTGTTTGAGTGGCTGCCGGTATGATGATGGTTTTTCGATCCGGTAGTTGAGTAAGACTCGTATAATCTATACCTTCGCCCATTTTGGTGACATCTATTGGAATACCCGATTCTGACGTTTTGGCGATGCTAAGTTTTTCTACTAAACCATCAAAGCTATCATTCCCCGTTTTAAAAGACCAGGAATAATACACGGGGAAATCCAGAGGGCGTTTTGAATGTTGGTTTTTTTGTTTCGCCAGACTGACTTCCCAGGCTGATGCTTGCGCGGTTATTTTAGCGAGTTCTTCATCTCCATAGCCCAGACCACGTAATCGACCGATTTCAAAAGTTGGTACTAAAAAGGCATAATAATCAGTATTTGGATTAAGGGTATCTGACATCCTCAAGGCAATGAGACGTGAGAGTTCGGGTTCTTTTTCGTTAGAACCTTGGGCATGAGCGGATCGCCAGATCGTTTCGGGATGAGGAAATACTTGCTGATACTGTTCCTCGCTTTCTAGCTGAAAGCTAACAGTTGATTGCCCTGAGCTGAGCCTAGTTAAGCGACAATACGCTTTTTCACAGACCAATAAAGCCAACCATGGTCGCAAGCGATTGTTATTATGCTTGGCGGGTGTGTAGCGCCAAGGGAAATCGGCTTCCCAAAATTCGACATAAGGTAGATACTGAATCGGAAATCCTATGTTATTGGACGTTGGCGTGGTTTTCAAAATGGCATTTTCATGCACTTTCAAAATATCGCCTGCACTAATGAAGTCGATTTCTTTGGTATCGGAAACAATTATCTCTTTGCGTTTTTCTTCATCATTGGGCGAAATGGGTGTTAATTCATACTCAGATGTGACGAATAAAACCGGTCGTTGTTTTGCTAATAAGCTTTCATTTTTTATATGACCGAGCACATCCACTTCAGTGATGTAATTACTTAATCCTTTTCTTACCCATGAAAAATAATAACTGGTTTCTGTTGTCATATCGTATCTTCTTTCTAAGGTTTATTATTTGAGTAAGCCGTCAAGCATATCAAGATATTTATCCATTTTATTGTTTATAGTTGAATCAAGCTGACGTGTATAACGCTTAAATCCTTCATTGCTTTTGCGTAGAGACGTTTTTAATAAGACTGGTTTTTGCACTTTCTTGAGAATGCGCTCAGTCTTATATAATCGGTTAATTTCCTTGACAGGCTTAAGTGGCTTGTGTTTTTGCAAGACTATCTTTTTCTTGTCTTGTGGAGCAGGTTTTTTAATGTTTTTTAGATAGTTTTCCCAATTATCCCAAACATGGCTAATGTCTTGACAGTAGCGTTCAGCATTAACGTTTACTTTTGTGCTAGCCGCTTTCTCTTCTTTAACATCAGGTTGTAAATCAAAACCAGCCTGCATTTTTTGGTACGAAGGGGCAGCGATTTTTTCTTCATCCGTATATTCACGTATCAAGGTTGGGGCGAATGAAGATTGTGTGGTGCTGTAATTTACTTCTTGACCGGAAATTTTGATTGATTTAATTTTGAGTGATTCAATATCATTTGGATAGGCTTCGCCATAACGCTCCATTTTTTGATTAAGGGGAACGGCGTTTTGAATAAAGGAAAGCGTATCGGAGGGTTGTAAAACGAGTTTTAAGCTTTCGTTTTGAGTAAAATTCACTAAATTGTCGGTCAAATCAGTGGATTTGATTTTCCAATTACTATTATCGTTTAAGCTCTTAATATATAAAGGCATTATATCGATGTAGATACGATTACTGGCGTCTTGTTTTTTACCCCATGTCACATTGAATTCGATATTGTAAGTAATGATAAATTTAAAACTGGCTTTACCTTTTGCATTCCATGGAGCGGGGCCACTTAAGGCAAAGTTTACGCTAATCGAGAATAGGGTTAACTTGCCTAGCTTAACTGCAAGCCCTGCACCTACATCAAACATAAACATAAACGGTTTGAATTGGAAAAGTGCGTTAAAGTATAGATAGCCGTATATACCAAACTTACTCCAACCGATTTGTAACGTTATTTTTGCGCCAAACTGTACGGTATTTGAGGTAATGGCAAAATAAGACTCGAGTGAAAGTTTAAGAATAGAATAGTTGAGTTTCATCCCCAATCTATTCATATTGCTGACATTAAAGTCGGCCTCGGGTTTGTATTGTGGATGAAAGCCTCCCACAGAGAATAAGAAACCTTTGGTCTCGCCTGCCCAGTACAGTCGGAAGGCCATAGAGCCATGAAATGTAATGCCAACGATGTGCGAGTCGACCAAGGCTGCATCAAAAGATAGGCCTTTACTAAAATCAATCGAACCGAGAAATTGAACATTCAGACTTAATAAGTTTTCGAGCTTATCAGCTAAGCTGACTTTGATTGAACCAGCAATTATAATTACGACAGGATCAGGGGCTTGGATGAAAAGACCAAGATCGGCTTTAACAATTTCTCCCCAGGTGATCTGGGTTAAAAAACCAAAAAACAACTGATCTTTTTTAATTGGATAATAGGTAGAGGCTTGGCTCAGAACAAGATCTAGATTTTTTTCTAAATCTTTAACAAACAGAATCGAACTAAGTGATCCATTTCTTACTGCGTTGATTAATTTATCCTGATCAATGCGACGATTAATACCTAAGGAGCCTCCGATCGCCGTGATTGAAAAGCCCATGCCAATTTGAATGCCCCCTGTAAAAAACACACTTAAGGCACCCATAAAAGAAAAACCTTTACTACCATCAGGCATTTTCATATTGAACAATATCATGGCGTTAGCACTGCAAAGTTCCAGGATATTTAATTCCACAGCCCCGAGAAACTCTTCTTTTTCTTTATTCCATTTCAAGATGCCTGCACCTTTGACGGCGCTTGTGTCTATGGCGATGGCGATACCGTCAGGGAATTTAAAGTGGGGTGTAATATCAAGATCACCAAAGCTACCGTCAGGATCTAAGTAGTTGAAATCAATACCAAAGCCCATTTCGGAAAAAGCAATCGTAACGCCATGAAAGTCGGCAACAAAGTTTGTTTTTAGATCCGCAATGAGATTACGCAGATTGCCACTACCTAATTCAAGATTGATATTTTTGAATTTAACCGCTTTTATGTCGATATCAGTATTGATAGGAATTTGTACACTGTAATCTCCTTCAATTCGAAAACCTTCTTTTATGCTATAGCCTAAATTGAGTTTTTCTAATTCAATGACGATATCGTTTTTAAGTATGGTGGCAAAAAAATCGTTTAAGGTATGTAATTTTAAGGTTAAAGCAAGATTTTGTAGCTTACCTAAGTAACCACAATCAAATCCATCATCGGTATAGCCAATAAAGAGTTTTTGTGGGTAGTTTTTAATGCTAAGTTCGGCTACCTCCGCTTTAAAAATTTCTAAGGCTTCGACTTCTTTACGATCTTTTTGACCTCTTTGTAAAAGCAATTCTAGATAGGCTGAGAAGGAGGTATCACTTGCTAAAAGTTCCACGCTAGGCCAAAACTCACCGTCTTTAGTGGTAAAGAAAAAGCCCAGACTGTCTTTTTCTAATTGTTGTTTAGTTTTTTCTTCATTTTTAGAAGCTGTAGTTACGTCTGGGTTTAGAGCAGAGTTAGCACTGATATTCAGGTAATGCTTTTTGCCTAGATTAAAATCTGAGCCAAGTTTGCCTCTAAATATAGGGAGAAAATACAAACCAGATTCAACTATGTCATCGCCATCATCATCTTTCATGGGTTGGCCAGTCTTATCCCATACTTTACGGTCACCGACAAAGGAGACTAAACGGAAAGACACATCGATGTCAACCGCTGAGTGTTCTTTCTTAGTGAGTTCTGCTGTTTTGTCTGGGTGCTCGTAAAGAGTTAAGGCAAAGAATTTATTATTAATATCGAGCTTATAGTCCGGCAAATCGATATTTTCTAAATTCCAATTGGGTAAATCAATCAGCTCGCGAAGATGGGTTTTAACCGTGCTTGGAATAAGTCGATAGAGATTGATTGAGAATTGCAAGCCGTCCTGCCATGAATTGATGTTTTTCGCCTCATCAGACAACATCAGTATGTCCATCACCATTTCTGTGGCATTCTTGGCTTTCTCTTTTATCTCGTCGACTTTTTCTTGTGCATCGTCATAGGCTTTTTTTACATCAGTAGCAAAATCTTCTATCTGTTTGAATATTTCTTTGTATTCGGCAAAATTTAATTCACGGGTAATATTCTTGACGACAAAGTCGATGACTTTTGGTAATAGGATTTCTTTACTCCAAGCTTTAACCCCAGTTTCTATTAACGACATAAATGGACGGACTAGCGCCTTATACAGGGCATTTTTTAATTCGCTCCAATAGGCAGTAAATACGTCTATGGTGAAAGCTTTTAGCTTCTTATTGTAGTCAGCTTCTTTTATCTCTTTTTTCTTTTGGCTGAGTAGAACAATGTTGTTCTCTAAACTTGAAACCACTCCATCGAAGGAGCTAATTGTAGCCGCTCTGAATTTTATATAATAAATATCAGGATTGTCGGGTATTAAGGTCTTGAGCTTGTTAGATAAGATACTAATGTAGGCATTGAAATCAAAATCCGAAAAAGGGTTTTCCCAAGACTCACTGCGCATTAGTTTTTGAATGGTGTCGGGACCTAAAAAGTAATTTTTAAGTTCATCAAAACTGTCAGGAATATTTTTAGTTTGACGTTCGAACTCATCTTTTAGTTCAGCAATAATCAGTTCGAATTTGGCTTGCCATTTATCGGGTTCAAAGACTTGAGTGACACTTTCTTCCATCTGTTCCAAAATAACTTTGTATTCTTGAATCAAATTGTTAGGTTCGTTAGCGTTGATGGAATTAAGAATTGCTTTTTGCCAATCTTCGTCTTTAATTTCGCAAAATAGCTCGTGTTCTTGCGCTTTTTCGGTGACAATACGAATAAAAGGTTCGACGAACAGTGTAGTCAAATGTTTCTTTGTAGCGCTATAGTCAAGACCCTTTATTTTTTTATATTTGATATTGGTATGGGGCAGTGTGAAACTTTTAAATTCGCCTGCTTGAGTTTTAAACTCGCTAATTGCTTCGTTTAGTTTTGATTCTAATTGTTTGATTAAGGAATCTTTATCTTCAATAAAATTATCATAAGCTAACTGAAGTTCTTTTTTTACGCCAATAGCAAATTTTTCGAGTACTTTTAAGAGGTCTAGAATAAAGTTTTCAAATTGCGCGAATGTTCGTTTTGCTTCTTCGGCTAAAGGACTAAACTCATCTTTAATTTTGTTACGGACACGAATTAATAACTCATATAAAAGTTGCTTCAGAGAGCTGAAATCTGGGATATTGTTGTTGAATGCCCGAATAACATCAATGATTTTGGCTAAGAGTTTTTCTGCATCATCATAATCTTTGATGGGATATAGTGTCTTAAAATAATCAAGCGGTGTAGACACTACCTTGATAAGTTTTTTCCAGTTGATGACATAGATTTCTACAGTTGGACAAAGTGATTTAAGACTACTAACGGCTTTATCTATATTTTGATTGGCTTCCTCAATGGTTTTGTTAGCGTCATTTTTAAAATGATGTATTTGGGCGATTAAGCTATCGACTTTGTCCAACGGAATGGTCGGTATATCGGGTGCTTCAGGAATATATTTAGCGACTTCAATGGTTTTTTTGTCGATAACTTGCAGAAAATCAAAAACCGCATACAGTTGATTAAAGGTTCTACCGAGTTGATTATAATCACCAAAGACTTGATTGGTTAGTTCTTCTAATTTGGCTTTTGCTATTTTATGTTGAGTTCGAAGTTCGGTAGAAATTTCTTTAATGGCTTCTTTACCAAATTTCTCAGCTTCAGCAAGGATGTTTTTGGCTTCGGTCTCAATTTGCTTTTCGAGCGTTTTTATTTCCTCAGTAATTTGCTCAATTTGTTTGATTAAATCGTTGAGATTTCCCCGTAGTTCTTCATCAACTTGTTTTTCTAAGTCTTTTTTTATTTCTTTGATTCGATTAGCAAGTGCTTGGATATCATCAGCGAAAACTTCTTTAGCGTTGCGTAAAAGAACTACTAAGATATGATCAAAAAGATGTTCGGCAAATTTTTTATCAAAAAAGTTTTCTGATAAAAAGAGACCAAATTCTTCGGACTCTCGCATCAGTTTATCAATTTCTATATCTTTGAATTTTTTGACGAGAGAAATTAAATTAACAATGAGACGCGTAATTTGAGAGATCTTGTCTGAGCCTGTCTTAGCAAAACCAATGGATACAGAGACATTGTCATTAGAGAAATTCAGACCTGAAATGTTATCAAGATCGGCATCACGGAAAAATTCTTTAGCCGTAACGAAGTTTTTATTATCCTTTTCGTCTTGATTTAGTTCGATGAGTTTTTGAGCCTCACTTAACCAATCTACATCTTCTTCGGTAAATTGCTTAATGGTTTCACCCAATTCCATGGTTGTAGCAAGAATTGACTTGATCAGATCGCTCATTTCCTTGTTGTGTTCAAATAAGGAAATATCGTAACCTAAACGAGTAAAGAGGCTTTCAATGAATTTGCTGAGAGGGGTTTCTTCGGCTTTTAAACTACTTTTAAAATTATCATAACTAATCTTAGCTGCGGTATCGCTCAGTTCAGGCAGGTAAGAGGGTATATCTTGTAAAAAGTCTTTTAATAATGCATCTTTAGTGCGAGACAGTACAGTGCCAATCTTCGACAGGATTTGTTCAACTGAGGGTGAACCTAAGTCTATTGAGTCGTTTACGCGCTTGTTGCTCATGAAAGTCTCCCTTTTCATGTGAACATTATTTAACTACGCAAAAAATAGTGGATAAGAATATTTTTGTTAGGGTGTCTTTGATGCTGTTAATCCAAGCATGAGATGGCAGTTTGTCAAGGATAATACACGCAATCTATATGACCAGTGCTGGCACTCATTGAAGCAATTAACCACTGCTAAAGGTTGTCTCGTTGTCGTGATGTATCATGTGATGTACCGTTTATCTTTATAGTAAATCCAGTGTACTATATATTTGAAAAATATCATATATTAATTTAAGCATATATTAATTGTATTTCACATCAATTTTTTTAACTATCATTAAATTGTTTTATTCTTAAGATATTTTAAGTTGTTGAAAACTAAATTTATTTCTAAAACTTTATACAATAAACGTACAGCTCACGTTCTTAAGCATATGTGTTTATTTCATTTTTTTGATCGTTTATTCTTTTGTATGATGCCCAAGTTTTAGGCCGTTTAAATATGTTTTCTCCGTCTTCCTATTGGACAATCACCAAACTGTGCTCGAATTCATCAGTTTACAGTGTAAGTATTTCTTTCTAAATAAGATAAGGTACGCTCTGGGCAGTTGGTGTTTTTTGTGTTTATTCACTTTGGAAGAAATACAAAGCCTACGTAAGGGTCCAGACTTGGCTTTGGTGAATATTTTGTCGGTAGGTTTTGTTAGCTTATTAAGTCGAAAAGAAACTGATAGATTTCAGGTACTGAGCCTCTACGATTTAGCTGTGCGCTCGATGATAAGGGCAAGCTAACTAGGCAGTAAGGGATTACCGCATATCTTATTGGGCCTTGAGTGATGCAGAGGGAAGTTTGTAGCAGGTTGTCAAAAATAATACCAACATGTCTCAGTCATTGGCTTTACTGAGGGATAAAGATGTGGATTTGCAGACCGTACATAGCAGTTTTAATCAAATTTTTGTTGATAGTGTTTTTGTTAAATCTTTATTAATCTGTAAGATCTATTTGGTCGGTGGTTGTTTTTGAGCGGTTAAAGCATATTTTGAAGGATTGTCAGGGGTGGTAGATGCGGTTTCAGCTTGCTTCAAGTAAATGGTGGTGGATTTGGTTGTAGTAAAGTTCAAGATATTATTCATGCCGGCTCGCAAATCCATTACGTCACTGACAAAAGGATTTTATTCAACCTTAATAAGTGAGACAGTGGAACTTGGCTTGGCTGGTGGCTAACCACACTGCTCTGAAATCCCGAGCATAGCTAACTCCTAACAGCCATTAAAGACTGCATAACATTTTCCTAAAATGCATAAAATCCAAGTGTGACGCATTTTAGGAAAAATAACTATATGTGATTATCGGACACTTAAAATTAAACTTTCTTCATGAACTCAGACTTAAGGTCCATGGCTTGGCCTTCAACGCGGCCAGAGATATTATGATCGCCTTCTTGTAGGCGAATCGATCTAACGCGAGTGCCTTGTTTTAACACCATAGAG